>NZ_JBGCUE010000008.1 GCF_041102575.1 Tenuifilum sp. 4138str
TCTCCTGACAGGAGAGGGGCGAAGCAATAAGGAAACCTTATTGCAGGGCTAAAGTCTCCCCTCTCAGGGGAGATTTAAAGGGGTCATCTGGGTTGAATGTGGGATACGACCTCACACCAGCACTTTTCCCTGAGAGGGAATGGAGCGGAAGAAGCAAGCAGAGGCATAAAAGCCTGACCCGGCAATGGGTCGAGGGTGAAACGTGGCGGTGGGCCTAGTAAGCGATACCACATGAGCCACGCAACAGGCGTGGCGAATTGTATCGCGTGGCAGTTCCACCCGCGGGGAACCCATCGGGTCGGGCTTTTCAGCCTTGATTTTCTTTGGTTCTTTCTTGTATCAAGACAAGAAAGAACATGTAAATCGCTCTTAGCTATGTTTTTCTGTTGCGATGCAAAGCCTCATCCTTGTTCTTTGGAAAATGTAATGCGTGCATCGCTTAATATTTTGAATACCACAATTCCCAGGGTTAAAACCCTGGGCTAATGAGATTTGCCCTTTCAGGGCGATTTGTGTGCGTCTAAAGGCGTGTGCTAGTTTGTGAGTTCTTAAATCTTAAATCTTAAATCGAGATCCCTCGACTACGCTCGGGATGACAATGGAGTTGTAAATATTACGCCCCTACAGGGCTGGAAGCGTTGTTCGTTGTTCGTGAAGCTATTGCCATGTTGATCTAAGCGAAACGTCTCAAGGGGTCGTTTAGAGATCCTTCGCTGCGCGCAGGATGTCAGGAATGTGTATTTTTGTTAACTAAACGACATTGATTAATGAATTTGATAAATTTTCGAAATTTATTGACGAATATCTATTAAACCTAAGTGTCACGAGTTTAGAGGAATGATTCGGAATGATTCGGAATGATTCGGAATGATTCGGAATGATTCGGAATAGTCGGAATACAATAGAGTTAGAATAAGTTAAAGGAATAGTCAAAAGTGAACATTTAAACCAAAATTCTTTCAGTGAGAAATAATGTTGGTGAATCGACTTACAAAAGCCCCTTCATTCCAAAATTTCGGAATGAATAGACTTAATAAGCCGGTGAGAGTGCTTTATATCGACAATTCTTGGTTAAAAAGCCCCGCCAGGGGGCTTTTAGGGATGGGTTTTAGTTATCCTTTAGAACGTATTCATCGTATTCCAGTTCAAAACGTAGTTTATGGCGCGATTCTTCCTGTGCCAGCTGCTTGAATAGTTCCTTGTACTCAGTTTTATCAACTTTTTCAGAAAGGGCAAGGTATAGCTTAAAGGCCGCCTTTTCGCGTTTCATGGCCAGAATAAGTGCCTGCTCGTAGGTCATGTCGTCGCGCTCGGAGTCGAGCACAACGTAATCGGCAATCTTTAGGTCAACCACTTTCTCGGTTGGGAGGGTAATAACTCCCTCTTCCTTTATCTTGGCAAGTCGTGCCTTATGCATCATTTCCTCGCGGGCAAACTGTTCAAATATATGCCGCATATCGTTGTTCCGTGCTTTTGCGGCTAACCGGTTGTAAAAATCAACCGCATCCTGTTCACGGGCTATGGCAAAGTCCAAAATATCATTAATGTTGGAAAACTCTTTCATGGCTATGGGTTTTTGCGTTAATCAATTTGTTTTCAAATTCAACATCAAAGTTGTGCATCAAATAGCTGCAACCTGCATGGAATTGAAGGTGTTGCCCCTCGCTGGAGGTTTGTGTAAACTGTAGATACTTACCAGATTCTGTTTGCGGCAAAAGCGATAGTATTTCGGTTTGGATATCGTAAATATCGGTTGGGCTATTCACCCCAAACCCATTCAGCAGCTTGGTAAGTAAATCGGCAGTTGTTAACGCAACCTTAGGTTTTACACCTACCTCAAACTGTTGGATGGTATGGTTGGTGTTGGTGAACGAACCTCCACTCTCATACCAAAGCGAAGCAGGAAGGACTATATCGGCAATTTGGGCTGTTTCAGTTAAAAACGCATCGATTACCACCTTAAATCTTACTTTTTGTAAGTAATCCTTCACGGCTGCTTTATGCTTGGCAGTTCCAATTGGGTCTTCGCCTACAATGAGAATATTTGATAAACTTCCTTTTTCTAAAAGTTCTACCAGGTTGTTTTTTTTGCTCGGTAAACTTTCAACCCCCCATTTTCTCTTAAGTTTGTCGGCAAATTCCTGGTTAGTTATATCCTGTAAGCCTAATCCCCAATTGGGGTTTAAACCCATGTCCGATAGCCCATGTGAATTATTCTTAGGTTTTAAGGAAATCAAGCCGCCAGCTGTTTTGCCCAATTTGCCAGTAATCAGCATTAAGTTCATAATTTCAGCAGCGGTATTATCGGAGACCTCGGCTTCGGCAAAAATTAACAGTGCGCCATAATCGTTATTGAATTCATCGGCAAAACGCTCAATAACACTCCGTTCGCAACCAGCCTGTTCGCAAAGGTTTGCGTAATCTTCCAGAAGTAAATTTGCGCTGTAAGCGCCAAAACCTTCACAGTGGTCGCCAATAAACACCATATTTTGCTTGTTACCACTTAGTAGGTAATGGTTAGCCGCTTTAATGAAATGGTAGTATGAGTCTACCTTTATGAACTCTTTTGACCTATTGGACAGGTTCGATTCTTCCTTGGCAATTACGGTCACCGGTTTTTTCGATGCATTTACCATGTAACCAGCCACGGCGTTGTATCGGTTTATTTGAGTTGCAAATAGGTAGATATGGTTGGCTTTGCTTATATCGCCAAACATTGAACTCTGGATACTGTCAGACGTAAATCCGTTACCTGTGCCAAGGTAATGGAAACTACCAGCATTATTGGTTTTTGCGCCTGCCCGAGCAAGTTTCTGAACCAGGTATTGCTCCTCGTTGGTTAAAATTGCTCCAGCAAAAAAGGCGTTTGCATCGGGGTCAACGGATTTAAACTTTTGGTTGATAATATCGAAAGCCTCTTGGTAGCTGATTTCAACAAATTTGTTTCCCTCTTTTTTTAGTGGCTTGGTTAAACGGTTGATGCTATTGAACTCCCTGTACCCGAACTTACCGTACATGCATAGGTTTGCATCGGTATTCACTTGACCATTAGCACCTGTTACACGCATTAGGTATCCGCTCTTATGGTGGAAGGTAAGCGTACAGCCCACAGAGCAGTATCCACAAATGGTTTCGAACTTATCGGTTTTAACGGGTCCGGGCTTAAAAGGTACATTCTCAGTGATAGCTCCTGTAGGGCAAGCAGAAATACACAAACCGCACGATTCGCAAGTAGTGTCGGCAAGGTTATCGCCAAAGGCGGGTGCTACAAATGTGTCGAATCCACGCTTAACAAGCGTAAGGGCGTTAGCTCCCACTATTTCCTTGCAAACGCGGACGCACCTTGAGCAAAGTATACACTTGTTATTATCAATTTCGATGAAAGGGTGGGTGAAGTTAACATCAAACTCCTTATGGTCGCCCATAAATCGGAGTTGGTCGGCCTGATAGGTATCGGCGTGGCGTTTTAGGTCGCACTCAAAGTATTCAACACATCCACATTCTAAGCAGCGAGCAGTTTCGTGCATGGCTTGTTCATGGGTATAGCCAAGCTCAACTTCCTTGAAGTTGACACGCTGGGTTGCTTCCATTACGGGCATTTCCTCGCGCTGCTGTTTTTGGTATCGGGTTACAAAATCGTTGCTGGACAGCTTGCGGAAATTATCCTTTTTGCTAAGGAACTCCTTGCGGGGTGGAACAACTGGCTGTCCCGTAAGGTACAAGTGGCAGCTATGCGAGGCAAGTTTAGCCTGTGCTATTGCCTCGATAATGGTTGCAGGGCCGGTTACGCCATCGCCTGCAGCGAAAACCGATGGTATGCCCGTTTGGAGGGTTTGCCTATCAGCCTCAATATCGCCCCATTTGGTAACCTTCAGTTCACCATGCCGGGAGTGTTTGTTGATGTCGTCGAGGAAATCAACCTCGGTTTTTTGGCCAATGGCTGCCAGGATATAGTCGAACTCCATTTCAAACTCTGAGCCCTCAACCGGAACAGGGCGTCGACGCCCTGATGCATCGGGATCGCCAAGCTCCATGCGGATAAGAGTCATCGATTTTACCTTGCCATCGGCGGTTTTGTTTACCCTAACCGGTGCGGTTAGGAACATGTACTTTACACCTTCGAGTTTTGACTCGTGTATTTCTATTGGGTTTGCAGGCATTTCGGCCTCAGTTCGGCGATAGATAACGGTTACATCGGTGCTGCCGCATCGGATTGAGGTTCTGCAGCAGTCCATTGCTGTGTTTCCACCTCCAACAACGGCAATGCGTTTACCTTTGAAGTCGTAACGCTGGCCAGTAACCTCCATGTTGCGGAGGAAATCGATGCCGGAAAAAACTCCATCGGCATCATCGCCTTCAGCGCCAAGTAACTGTCCCCTTTGGGAGCCAATGGTTAGTATGGTTGCATCATAGTTCTCGGCTATGGTTTTGTAGCTTAAATTCTTGCCAAGGCGCTGGTTGTAAAAGATTTTTACACCAAGCTCGGTAATGGTTGACACCTCCTTGTCCAGTATATCGTTGGGTAAACGATATTCCGGTATTCCATACCGGAGCCATCCCCCTGCGTGGGGTTGGGCTTCATATATGTCGCACTGATGACCTTTCTGCTGAAGGAAGTATGCTGCCGACAGCCCCCCTGGACCAGCCCCAATAATTGCCACCTTTTTCCCTGTAGAGGGTGCAATGGTTGGTTTGTAGTGGTGCTCCGATTCCATATCGCGGTCGGCTGCAAAGCGTTTTAGGTAATCGATACCAACCCCGTTGCCCTCATCCATGTAATTCCTACGACATGCAGCCTCACAAGGGCGAACGCATACTCTACCGCAGATTGCAGGTAGGGGGTTAACCTGTTTGATTAAACCAATGGCCTCACTGTAAAGTCCTTTCTCAATCAGCGAGATATAGCCCTGAACATCAACGCCGGCCGGGCAGCGTTCGCGACAGGGCGCAACACAGTCGGCGTAGTGGTTGCTCATTATTAGGTCGAGCGCTGTCTTACGCGCCTTATAAACCCTCTCGTTGTCAGTGTTTATTTTCATTCCTTCGGCCACCCTGGTGGAGCAAGAGGGCTGGAGATTCCGTTGACCCTCAATTTCAACCACGCAAACATAGCACGACGAATAGGGCTCAAGCCTTGGGTCGTTACAAAGGGTAGGGATTTCGATGCCATGACGGCGGGCAACATCAAGAATATACTCGCCTTTACTTGCGGTTGTGTTTTTACCGTTTAGAACTATATTGACCAATTCGCTCATTTCAAATCAATTTAATGCGTTTAATCATCAACGTTTGGTTAACTCTTGGTAATAGCATCGAAACGGCAGCTGTTGTAGCAATCGCCGCATTTAATGCAAATATCCTGATTGATGTGGTGAACTTTTTTCCGTTCGCCATCAATGGCTTTAACCGGGCATTTTACGGCACAAACGGTACATCCGGTACACTTGTTGGGGTCAATCTCGTAGGTAAGTAGTTTCTTGCAGCTGTGGGCTGGGCATTTCTTGTCGCGGATGTGAGCCTCATACTCATGCCGGAAATACTTGATTGTGGTAAGTACAGGGTTAGGTGCTGTTTGACCCAAGCCGCACAGAGAACTCTCCCTTACCTGCAGGGCTAATTCCTCCAGTTTTTCAATATCGCCTTCCTGGCCTTCGCCTTCGGTGATGCGGGTGAGAATCTCCAGCATTCGTTTGGTACCAATGCGGCAGAAGGTGCACTTACCGCACGATTCCTTTTGGGTGAAATCAAGGAAGAACCTTGCCACATCAACCATGCAGGTGGTTTCGTCCATCACTACCATGCCCCCAGAACCCATGATGGCTCCGGTTGCGGTAACCTGTTCATAATCGACCTGAATGTCGATAAGATGTTCGGGAATACAACCGCCCGAGGGACCTCCAAGCTGAACGGCCTTGAACTTTTTATCGTTTTGTATGCCACCGCCAAGCTTGTAGATAATATCGCGCAGCGGTGTTCCCATGGGTACTTCAACAAGTCCGCCGTGTTTTATTTTGCCTGTTAGGGCAAATACCTTAGTTCCCTTGCTCTTTTCGGTACCATACTTGTTGTACGACTCGGCTCCGTTTGCTACAATGTAAGGTACATTGGCGTAGGTCTCCACGTTGTTTATATTCGATGGTTTTTGCCAAAGACCTTTTTCAGCAGGGAAAGGAGGACGTTTTGATGGCATACCCCTTTTCCCCTCAATGGAAGCCATAAGGGCGGTTTCCTCACCGCAAACAAAAGCTCCGGCACCCTCCTTAATGAAGATATCGAAATTGAAACCTTGGATTCCCATGATGTTTTTGCCCAGGTAGCCATGCTCACGAGCCTGAGCCAAAGCAATATTTAGCCTTTTAATGGCCAATGGATACTCAGCACGGCAGTATATTACCCCCTCGGTGGCGCCTATAGCGTATGCGCCGATTATCATCCCTTCAAGTACTGCATGGGGGTCGCCTTCGAGCAGTGAACGATCCATGAATGCGCCTGGGTCGCCCTCATCGGCGTTGCAAATGATGTACTTCTCTTCCGATTGATTGGCGTGGGCAAAGCGCCATTTCATGCCGGTTGGAAAACCTCCACCACCACGGCCACGTAGGCCTGAGTCAATAATGGTTTGAATGATTTGCTCTGGCGAAAGGGCTTCGTTTGCAATCTTTCTTAAAGCCTGATAACCACCACGTGCCTCGTATTCGTGGATATTCTCGGGGTCAATATAACCACAATTCCTTAGCGCAATCTTGACCTGGCCGTCAAAATACGATTGATCAGGGGTGGGGAATAAATCGGTTTTTACCACATACTCCTTTATGGGATTGTGCCCCAAAACGTGTTGCTGTATAATTTCAATGGCTTTGTCCTCATCAACATCGCCATAAATCATTGATCCATTTTCATCTACCACCTCAACAAGCGGTTCGCGAAAACACATGCCAATACAGCTGGTTTTTGCCAGCTCAAAGTCCAAATTATCGGCTTCCTTTAGAGCTTTTAACCTATTGTATACCTTGTTGGCTCCGGCTGCAATTCCGCAACTACCTAAGCCAACAATAACTTTTGTTTCAGCCATTTTTATTACGCGTTATATTGTTTTAAAGGTTGATGTAACTTGTAGGTTACTCACCTTTAGTTTGAGTTTCCTTTATCTTAATGTCCTTAACTATTTTCACAGCTGAGCTACCGGTAAGCTTTCCGTAGGTTTCTTCATCAATCATCATTACCGGTGCAAGCGAACAGCATCCTAAGCAGGCTACTGTTTCGAGCGTAAATAGCTTATCGGGCGTGGTTTCACCGTCGTTTACCTTAAGGGCCTCTTTCAGGGCTGTTGAAATGGCATCGGCGCCCTGAACGTGGCATGCAGTGCCATGGCAAACCTTAATGATATGCTTACCAACCGGCGATAGGCGAAATTGTGCGTAGAATGTAGCCACACCATACATATCGCTCAGGGTTAAGCCGGTTTCATGGGCAATTAGCTCAAAGGCAGAGCGGGGAATATAGCCGTAAATGGACTGCACCCCTTGTAGCAATGGGATTAAATTTCCTTTTTTCCCCTTATACTTTTTGATAAGTGGCTCAATCAGCGCTAAATCGACTTCATCGGCAGGAATGCTACTTGCTGGTTTTGTGAGTATACGTTGAACTCGCATGGTTAAGAATGATTAGATATTCAATGTTTTAGGTTGATATGAAAACATATTGATTACTCAATACAAAAAAAAGACTTTTTTGGTTTGGTTGTTCTATTCATGGGCAATAAAAGGGGATGTTTTTCAAAGCGAAAAACGGAGCACAAGGCAATGGGCCTCATGCTCCGTTTGTTACAAAACTATAGGTTAGCGCAAATAGTTTTCATCTCAAATCATTTAAACTACACCCTGAGCAATCATGGCATCGGCAACTTTAACAAAACCACCGATGTTAGCGCCATCAACGTAGTTGATAAATCCATCCTCCTTGGTTCCGTATTTACGGCATGTTTCATGGATGTTTATCATGATTTGTTGCAGGCGTTGATCAACCTCCTCGCGTGTCCATGACATGCGAAGAGAGTTTTGCGACATCTCAAGCCCCGAGGTGGCTACACCACCGGCATTGGCGGCTTTACCCGGGCCGTAAAGAATTTTGGCGTTTAGGAAAACATCCACAGCCTCGGGGGTTGAAGGCATGTTGGCTCCTTCCGATACACAGAAGCAACCGTTACGAACAAGCGTTCTTGCCTCCTCGCCGTTAATTTCGTTCTGAGTGGCCGATGGCAATGCAATATCGCATTTAATACCCCATGGGCGCTCTGCTGGGAAGTAGTCGCAGCCATACTTTTCGGCATACTCCTTAATACGGCCGCGTTTCTCGTTCTTCAGCCACATCACAAATTTTAGTTTTTCGTTGTCAATTCCCTTAGGATCGTAGATAAATCCATCGGAATCGGAAAGGGTAACAACCTTGCCTCCAAGCTCGTTAACCTTTTCAACGGTGTACTGGGCAACATTGCCTGAACCCGAAACGGCAACAATTTTATCCTTAAAGCTTTCGCCACGGGTTTTAAGCATCTCCTGGGCAAAGTAAACGTTGCCGTAACCGGTAGCCTCAGGGCGAATGAGCGAGCCGCCCCACTTTAAACCCTTGCCTGTGAGCACACCGGTAAACTCATTCACTATGCGCTTGTACTGGCCAAACAGGTAGCCAATTTCACGTCCACCTACGCCGATATCACCTGCAGGCACGTCGGTGTCGGGGCCAATGTGGCGGTATAGCTCGGTCATAAAGCTTTGGCAGAAACGCATTACCTCTTTGTCGCTCTTCCCTTTGGGGTCGAAATCAGAGCCACCCTTGCCGCCACCCATTGGTAACGATGTTAGGCTATTCTTGAAAACCTGCTCAAATGCTAAAAACTTCAGAATACTCAAATTTACCGTGGGGTGGAAACGCAATCCGCCCTTGTAGGGGCCAATGGCGCTGTTCATCTCAATGCGGTAACCCCGGTTAACCTGAATGTTCCCCTTGTCGTCAATCCAGGGAACCCTGAAAATTACTATGCGCTCTGGTTCAGTGATGCGCTCAAGGATTTTTTCATCCTGGTAAATTGGATTCTCATCAATGTAGGGCATTATGCTCTCAATTACCTCGCGGGCAGCCTGATGGAACTCGGGCTCATTAGGGTTGCGGGCAATTAAGCCTGCCATAAAGTTGTTCACTTTTTCCTGTAAAGCAACGTTTTTCATATTGTATTAGTTTGGTTGGTTAAACATGAAAATCTGAATGGAAAATTAAGACCTTTTTTAAGCGATGTAAATAGATGTGATTAAAAAACAGCGAATTACGGAAGTGTCTTCTACGTGAAACACGTAGGCCGATTACGAGTATTTCTTATTTTGCCTAAATAATTTGACTTTATTGCGTGGTATACCTAAATTACAGGTTGAATTTGAAGGATAAAGGCTAAAACGTGAATCGTGAACCGTGAACCGTTAAACGGGATAGAACGATATGCAATACCACCTGTATTTACGAAGGATAAAGGTTCGAGGTTTAAAGTTCAAGGTTAAAGGATAAAGGATAAAGGTTAATGGATAAAGATAAAAGTTGGATACGATGAATAACAGCAAGCCAAATCCCGAGGAGTTTTACCGCCTACTAGCTCAAAGCAAGGAACGGTTAAAGGAGTTGAATGCCATTAATAGCGTTATCAATATTACCAAGGAAAACAGACCAATTCCTGAGACCCTCCACAGGGTTTGCTTTGTTTTACCCGATGCCTGGCAGTATCCGGAACACACTGTGGCCCGAATAAAATACGGGCAGTATGAGTTCCAAACCTTTGGATTTAAGGAAACCCCATGGTGTCAACGTCAGGGTTTTGAAAGCATCGACGGTGTCTTTGGGGCAATTGAAATTTTTTATACTAAACAGTTCCCCGATGAGTTTGAAGGGCCTTTCCTGAAGGAAGAGCGAGACCTGCTTAATAATATTGCCAACATTATTGAAGGCTACATCAACAGTATAAAGGGGCGGGATGTTTTAAAGGAAAAAACACAAGCTAAACGCAAGCCCGATCTCGCTGAGTCCCAAAGCAAAAGACTACTACAACGGTTTATAAACCAGCATAATGCCGATAGGGATATTTACCACGACCTGATGCCCTTTAAGGTTCACGAGATATTGCTTATCTCCACCCTTTACGATGCATACAGCATTGAGCGCGAGGATAGGCTAACCGATAACATACTTGGCGAATATTCCAAGTTGAGCCTCTCAAGCGTGCCCCGTATTACAGGGGTATCAACACTGGACGAAGCCCTGGAGAAGCTCGAGGAGCGATACTTTAACCTTATCATTATCATGATGGGGGCCGATACGGTTACCCCCTTACGTATGGCTTCACGTATTAAGGGCGAGTACAAGCATATTCCCCTTTACCTGCTTGTTAACAACAGCATTATTGTTAATGAGATTGAGAAAAACCCCAATACCATTGAGGGGGTCGATAGAATTTTTGTATGGAATGGCGAGCCCAAGATATTCTTCTCAATGATAAAGCTGCTTGAGGATCGCGCCAATATTGAAAACGATACCCGAATAGCCTTAACGCGCGTTATTTTGCTGGTAGAGGATTCCCCAAAATACTACTCGCGATACCTGCCACTACTGTATGGCTCGGTGTTAGACCAAACCAAGCGGGTTATTGAGGACGTAAGCACCGATGATCTTTACAAGGTGCTGCGTATCCGAATTCGTCCAAAAATTCTTTTGGCTGGCACATACGAGGAGGCCATTGACCTTTTCACCCGTTACAAGGATTACATGCTTTGCATGATTTCCGATGTAAAGTTTTACCGCGATGGCAGACTCGACGAAAATGCCGGTGTCCGGTTGGTTGAGCATGCCCGTAAGATGCTCCCCGATTTGCCAATAATCCTTCAATCGTTCGAAAAATCGAACGAGGCCATTGCCTATAAGCTAAAGGTTGCTTTTTTGGACAAAAACTCGGAGAGTTTGCTCAACGATATTAAAAGTTTTTTGAGCAACTATCTTGGTTTTGGCGATTTTGTTTTTAAAGACGAGGCTGGGAATCCCATTGCCATTGCAACAACCATGGAGGAGTTTGAGCGCGCGCTGCGTATCATACCCGATGAGAGCTTACTTTACCATGCCCAAAAAAACCACTTCTCCATGTGGCTCTCGGCACGAGGCGAGATACAGGTGGCCCGTATCATTCACCCGTCAAAGATTGACGATTTTTCCGGCCCATCCGAGATCCGGGAGTACCTGCTTAGTACCTTGAAAAAATACCGCCAGGAGAAACGACGTGGCAAGATTGTAGGTTTTGAAACCAACTGGGAGGTTGATTCCAGCAATATTGTTAGCCTTGCCGATGGTTCGGTTGGGGGCAAGGGTCGAGGGCTTGCTTTTATCAATACCCTGCTCTACACCTTCGATATTTCGCAGTATACTCCTAATATCAACCTGCTTACACCCCGAACTTCAATAATTGGCACCAATGAGTTTGAGTGCTTCATGGCACGCAATGGGCTATACGATAAGGTGTTTGCTTGCAAAAGCTTTGAGGAGCTGCAAAGGCATTTTATAAAGGCCGAGCTTTCGGATCAGCTAAAGCTTAGGCTCGACAGGCTCTTGCAGATTTACTACAGGCCGCTGGCTGTGCGTTCATCGGGTATGCTTGAGGATTCAATCATGCAGCCCTTTGCCGGGGTATTTGAAACCTACCTTATCCCAAATGCTCATCCCGACAGGAGCGTCAGGCTACAGCGCCTGATGAATGCCATTAAGCTGGTTTACGCATCGGTATTTTCCCCAACGGCAAGGGCTTACATTAAAGCCATGAATCTTAGAGTAGAGGATGAGAAAATGGCCGTGATCATTCAGGAGGTTGTGGGCAATAAGTTTGAGAACTACTACTATCCACACATCAGTGGGGTAGCCCAATCGCATAACTACTACCCGTTTGGGCACATCAACCCCGACGATGGATTTGCCAACATTGCCATAGGTTTGGGGAAACACGTGGTGGAGGGAGGTCGCTCATACCGGTTTTGCCCAAAATATCCAACGTTGGTCAACTATACCATGGAGGACCTGATTAAAAATTCACAGGTCGATTTTCTGGCAGTTGACCTCAGCAAGTGCGATTACGACTTGCTAACCGGCGATGAAGCAGGACTTGCCCGCCTCGACCTCTACGAGGCCGAAAGGCATGGAACCCTCAAGCATTGTGCTTCGGTTTACAGCTCCGAGAACTCCTCGCTCATTCCGGGTATAGGGCAATCGGGGCCAAGGGTGGTAAACTTTGCCAATATCCTAAAGTATAGCTACGTACCCCTTTCCCAAACCATCGATGTTTTACTCGATATTGTTGAGGAAGCTCTTGGGGCTCCCTGCGAGATTGAGTTTGCCGTTGACCTTAACCGCGATGTTAACTTTAGGTCATCGTTCTTCCTGCTTCAGATAAAGCCGCTAATGGCCAGCGCTCAGGAATATAGGCTCGATATTAACACTATTGATCGGGCTGAAGCCATTTTGCTCTCCAATAATGCAATGGGGAATGGACACCTGACAAATATTGAGGATATTGTATATATCCGCCGCGAGGCATTCAATAAGGCAATGACTTTGGAAATGGCTAGCGAGGTGGAATGGCTCAACAATACACTTGAGGACGAAGGGCGTAAGTATATCCTTATAGGGCCTGGTCGGTGGGGAACTCGCGACAGGTGGATAGGTATTCCGGTTGCATGGTCGCAAATTTGCAATGCCAAGGTTATTGTGGAGACCAGCTTTGAGGATTTTCCTCTCGATGCCTCTTACGGCTCACACTTCTTTCACAACGTTATCTCAATGAATGTGGGTTACTGTTCTGTTCCCAATGGCGACTCATTCTCCCGTATCGATTGGGAACTGCTCGATAGCCTACCTGCGGTTAATGAAACAACATTTTTCCGGCATGTACGCTTCCCAAAACCTTTGGATGTTAAAATGGATGGCACACAACGGTTGATTGTGGTGACTTCAAAAGTCTAAAACATTTTTGTAGTTTACTAAAACTCATGTGTTGTAAATGATAAAAAATTCTCTACTATCTGGCTAAAGTTTTAAGTAAAGTAATAACACTTATTTAGTATATCCTCCACTAGGAATAGCAAATGATGGGGGTTGTTTTTTAAAATCACTTTATCGCTAACGGCGAAAGGAAATTCTATTACCGCGAAGCGGTTAAACTCTAGTAATAGAAATAGAAAATAGAATACTTCAAATTCCTCGTAGAAGATAAAGATTTTAAATGGTCGGTTCTAAAAAAAGTAATATTAGATATTACATTTTAATGAAATTAATATAATTTTAACTGCAAAATTCATAAATCCAAAAAAAACATTTATGAGGCGGTTAAACTTGCTATTGATTTGCTTTGCAATAGCTATTAGCTCATTGAACGCTAATGCACAGTTTTCATCGGAGGTGCGATTAGCCAATGTTGATCTAAACTACACAAACGACAAAGTGCAGGTTCTTTACAAATTGATAAATGGTAAAGAAACTGACAGATATGTTGTGTGGGTTGAGTTTTATAACGAAAAGAATCAAAAGTTGGATGCTAAAACATTACAAGGTGATATAAACCTTGTGGTTAAGGGTATTGGGGAAAAGAAAATAACATGGGACGCTAAAGCAGATGGTTTAGTGCTAAATGAGAAGATTACTGCAAGGGTTTGTGCAAAACTTATACCCGATGCAAGTATAGGAAAAGCCTTTGCTTACTCTACCCTTTTTCCTGGAGCTGGGGATTATCAGTTCAAGCATGGGAAACCTTACTGGTTAAAGGGTGCACTAGCATATGGCTTAATAGGTGGCTCAATTGCAACATACTCCATGTCAAACAGTGCCTATGATCGGTATCTGAATTCCAACTTGCCACACACCGAGGATCCAAACTATAAAACGGCACAGCAGTACCGCCAAATCTCGCTGATTATGGCCGGGGCAGGAGCTGCAATGTGGCTGCTCGATTATGCTGGCATTATTTCAAAAGCATCAAAGCATAAGAATATTAAGCCCCAATCGGTGATAACCGATAACGGTTACAGGCTATATGCAGCAACCTCACCTGCTAAACCTATAAACACACGTAGTTTACCGCCCAACCTCTTTGCCGACCTCGAATTTATTGATGATAATAGAAACGGAATACTTGAAAACAGAGAAGGCGCAAAGCTAAAAATCACCCTGAGCAACCATGGCGGGGGCGATGCCATGCTGCTCGAGGTGAACGTAGCCTCGAATGTTACCGATAAGAGTCTTAAGATAGGCAATGCCAGCCAAAGGATTAACGTTTTAAGGCCCAAGGAGAGCAAGGAGATTATTATTCCTATAACCACTGATATCGACCTGAAAACCGCTACCCACAGGCTTGCCATTAACGTGAGCGAGCATTACGGCTACGATATGGAACCTGCATACCTTGTGCTTAACACATATGCCTACCAACCTCCGCAGTTTTCTATTTCAGGTTACGAAATTATTGATGCTGGTATTGGTACCATGGCCATAAAATCGGATGGAAAATTACAGGCTGGCGAGCAGGTAAAGGTTAAGCTAGTTGTGCAAAACACAGGGCAAGGGGTAGCCAACAATGCTGTTTACACCATTACAACCACCGACCCCAATATATTTTTAGAAGATGTGAACGGTAAGCTTGGAGATATTCAGCCGGGCGAGGTGAAAGAGATTTACTTCACCCTTAGCCCCAACCGCAGGGTGACCATCAAGGAGAATCTGCCCATATTCCTAAGTATAGTGGAGGATATCGGTAGAGGAAACTTAAAAAACAAACAGCTACCCATTGCGCTCGACCAAACCCCGCCAAAACCAAATATTGTTGAGGTAAAATCGGATGTGGAGTCGCTTAGGAAGAGTGTTGCCCGTTTTGAGTACACCTCAAACAAGTTTAGGGCAAATATTGCCAATGTGGTAAATATTTCCACAGTAGCTCCATCGCAAACCAAGCGGCCAAACTCTGTGGGTATAGTAATTGGGGTTGCAAATTACAAAGAACTACCACCTGCCCCCTATGCCGATAACGATGCTAAGATTATGAAGAATTATTTTGAGAAGGTTTTGGGAGTTGAGCAGGTGTTGCTGTTTACCAACGAGCAGGTGGCAGGATTCTTTTTTGATGATATTTTTAACCCCGATATTGGGGAGCTTCGCAAGGCCATTGTAAAGGGCGAAACCGAAGTGTTTGTATTCTATTCGGGCCACGGAGTCCCCGATAAGGAAGGTAAAAATATTTACCTATTCCCCAGCGATGGCAGGATAGCCCGACTGGAAACCCAGGGCTACAATATTGAGAAGCTTTACGAGAACCTGAGCAAACTGGGCGCAAAGCACGTGACTGTTATACTCGATGCCTGCTTTAGCGGTGCATCGCGCAGTTCGGTTAAGGTTGCCACCGAGAACCTGATTGCACAGAAAGGGGTTAAGGTTAGGCCCAAGAATACATGGCTTTCCGACCCCGGCTTTACTGTAATCACTTCGTCAACTGGCGAGGAAACTTCGCTGGGGTTCGACGAATCCGAAACGGGTCTATTCACCTACTACCTTGCAGCTGGCTTGCAGGGTGCTGCTGATGCTAACGGTGATAAGGTGATCACCCTAGGCGAACTTAGAGAATACGTTGTTAACAACGTTAAGGAAACCTCAACTAAAATCCTTGGAACACAAACACCGATGTTCCATGGTGATGATAATTTGGTGATGGCCATTTACTAAAAGCATTAAAAAGTATGAAAAGATTAGCATACGTAACATTACTAATCCTTTCAGTTGGCCTTTTCTTGACCTGCCAAGAGTTTGAGATTAAACCAGCGACCAAGGTGGAGACCGGCACGGCAACCCCTTTGGCAACCTCCATAACGGTTAACGCCAAAATTATTGAGCTTAGCGGCGAGGGTAATACCGACCATGGGTTCTGCTACGCCACGCACGATAATCCTACTGTAAACGATGGTAAATTGAGTAAGGGAATCCCTAAAGTAGGGGATTTTACTGGCGAAATAGATGGCCTTGCTGTAAATACACGTTACTACATCAGAGCCTACTGCAATTCGCAACAAGGTGTTGTTTATGGCAAGTCAGTATCAGTTAAAACTCTTGATGGACAGCCAACTATAACCACAGCTGAGATAACAGACATAACCTCTACCTCAGCGGTAAGCGGTGGAAGCATTACCTCCGATGGTGGCGCACCAATTACCGCTCGGGGTGTGGTGTGGAGCACCAGCCAGAACCCAACCATTGAAACCAACCTTGGAGTAACCTCCAACGGCACAGGAATAGGCACATTTACCAGTAGCCTAACCAGCCTCCAACCCGGAACGGTTTACTACGTTCGGGCCTACGCCACCAACAGCGTGGGCACTGTTTACGGCAACCAGCAAACCTTTACAACACACGATGGTTTACCAGTATTAACCACAGCCGCAGTAACCAGCATTACCGCTACCACTGCCACTAGTGGTGGCAATATCACCTCCGATGGCGGTTTTGACATTACCGCCCGGGGCGTGGTTTGGAGTGCATCCGAAAACCCCACTACCACAAGTAACCTTGGCGTAACGTCCGACGGTGCTGGCACGGGTAGTTACACCAGTAGCCTAACCAACCTTCAACCCGGCACGGTTTACTACGTTCGGGCGTACGCCACCAACAGCGTGGGTACTGCATACGGCAACCAGTTATCATTTACAACACAAGATGGAGTTATTGCCTTAACTACTACTGAAGTGACCAGCATAACTCCAACCTCGGCGGTTAGCGGTGGAAGTATTACCTCCGATGGCGGTGCGCCAATTACCGCTCGGGGTATAGTTTGGAGCACAACCGAGAACCCAACCACCAGCAGCAACCTTGGCATGACAACCGATGGAACAGGAACGGGAAACTTCAGCAGTAACCTAACGAACCTTCAACCCGGCACGGTTTACTACGTTCGTGCGTACGCCACCAACAGCGTGGGGACTATTTACGGCAACCAGCAAACCTTTACCACTCAATACGACCTACCAGAGTTAAACACCACTGCAGTTGGCAGTATTACCGCCACTACTGCCACCAGTGGTGGCAACATCACCTCCGATGGCGGTTCAACAATTACCGCTAGGGGTGTGGTTTGGAGCACCTCCGAGAATCCCACCACCATCAGCAACCTTGGCATGACAACCGATGGAACAGGAACGGGAAACTTCAGCAGTAATCTATCAAACCTCCAACCCGGAATGGTTTACTACGTTCGTGCCTACGCCACCAACAGCGTGGGTACTGCTTACGGTAACCAGCTATCGTTTACAACGCAAGATGGAGCTATTACCCTGTCAACTAATGCTGTAACCAGCATAGCAGCAACATCTGCCGTTAGCGGTGGAAGTATTACCTCCGATGGCGGTGCGCCAATTAACGCTAGGGGTGTGGTTTGGAGCACCAGTCAGAACCCCACCACCAGCAGCAACCTTGGTATGACAACCGATGGAACCGGAACGGGTAGCTTCACAAGTAACCTAGTAAATTTACAACCCGCAACTGTTTATTATATACGTGCATACGCTACCAACAGTGTGGGTACAGTTTACGGTAACCAGCAAACCTTTACCACTCAATGTGACCTGCCAAAATTAAGCACCACTGCAGTTGGCAGTATTACCGCCACTACCGCCACCAGCGGTGGCAATATCACCTCCGATGGCGGTGCACCAATTACCGCTCGGGGTGTAGTTTGGAGCACAACCGAGAACCCCACCACCAGCAACAACCTAGGCATAGCAACCAATGGAACCGGAACGGGTAGCTTCACAAGCAACCTAACGAATTTGCAACCCGGAACGGTTTACTACGTTAGGGCGTACGCCACCAACAGCGTGGGAACTGCATACGGCAACCAGCTATCATTTACAACCCAGGATGGAGCTATTACCCTGTCAACTAATGCAGTAACCAGCATAACAGCAACATCGGCGGCTAGTGGAGGGAGCATTACCTCCGATGGCGGTGCGCCAATTAACGCTAGGGGTGTGGTTTGGAGCACATTCGAGAATCCCACCCTTGAAAGCAACAGTGGTATGACAACCGATGGTGTAGGAACGGGAAACTTCAGCAGTAACCTAACGAATCTTCAACCCGGAACGGTTTACTACGTTCGTGCGTACGCCACCAACAGCGTGGGCACTGCATACGGTAACCAGCAAACCTTTACAACACACGATGGTTTGCCAGTATTAACCACAGCCGCAGTAACCAGCATAACCCCTACCACTGCCGCTTGTGGTGGCAACATCACCTCCGATGGCGGTTTTGCCATTACCGCCCGGGGTGTGGTTTGGAGCACCTCCGAGAACCCCACCACCAGCAGCAACCTTGGCATGACAAACGATGGCACCGGAATGGGTAACTTCAGCAGTAATCTAACGAACCTACAACCCGGCACGGTTTACTACGTTCGGGCGTATACTACTAATAGTTACGGAACGCAGTATGGTAACCAGGTTTCTTTTACCACCCCAGTCGATGGCCCAGGAGGAACCATAACCGATGCTGACGGTAACACCTATAACACCATTTGGATAAACGGCCGCCAGTGGATGAAGGAGAACCTTAAAACCACCAGGTACAACGATGGTACTGCCATACCGCTGGTAACCGACAAAACGGCCTGGGCTGCCCTAAGCACCCCCGCCTACTGCTGGTACAATAACGACCAAACTACCTATGGAAACACCTACGGTGCGCTGTATAACTGGTATACCGTAAACACTGGCAACCTCTGCCCCACAGGTTGGCACGTACCCACCGATGCGGAGTGGACAACGCTACTTGATTACGTTGGCGGTGATTCCATAGCTGGAACCAAATTAAAGGCAACAAGCGGGTGGTATGTTAATTATGGTATGGGAAATGGTACTGATAACTTTGGTTTCTCTGCACTTCCAGGCGGAGTACGCACTGGCGGTTACTTCTCCAGTGAGGGACTCGATGGCCATTGGTGGACTAGTACCGAAGAAGATGTTTCGAACGCTTTGGGCTGGAAAATGATATGGGATTTAGAGAGAGTGCTCTCCTCAACCGCCTATAAGGAAATGGGTTTTTCAGTTCGTTGTATAAAAGATTAATTTCATAAATTCTAGCAAACTTTATTTCTGATAGTTTGGATTAATAGGAAGTTTTCAAAGGAATTATAACCATTGTAAACATAGAAAAGCTGTTAATCTGGTTAGTCAAAGATATTTTTATGAGTAACCCAAAAGAATCTTAAATAAATAGATGGAATAAAGCCTCGTATTTTTATTGTGTTGATAATAGTGTAAAAGCAATTTATTATTTTATTGGCATGAAAAGTATGAAAAGATTAGCATATTTAACAACAATAGTCCTCTCGCTAGGCCTTTTCTTGACCTGCCAAGAGTTTGAGATTAAGCCAGCGACCAAGGTGGAGACCGGCACGATAACCCCTTTGGCAACCTCCATAACGGTTAACGCCAAAATTATTGAGCTTAGCGGTGAGGGTAACACCGACCATGGGTTTTGCTATGCCACGCACGATAACCCTACTGTAAACGATGGTAAATTGAGTAAGGGAATCCCTAAAGTAGGGGATTTTACAGGTGTAATAGATGGCCTTGCTGTAAATACACGTTACTACATCAGAGCCTACTGCAATTCGCAACAAGGTGTTGTTTATGGCAAGTCTGTATCAGTTAAAACTCTTGATGGACAGCCAACTATAACCACAGCTGAGATAATAGGCATAACCTCTACCTCAGCGGTAAGCGGTGGAAGCATTACCTCCGATGGTGGCGTACCAATTACCGCTCGGGGTGTGGTGTGGAGCACCAGCCAGAACCCAACCGTAGAAACCAACCTTGGAGTAACCTCCAATGGCACCGGAACAGGCACATTTACCAGTAGCCTAACAAACCTCCAACCCGGAACGGTTTACTACGTTCGGGCCTACGCCACCAACAGCGTGGGCACTGTTTACGGCAACCAGCAAACCTTTACAACACACGATGGTTTACCAGTATTAACCACAGCCGCAGTAACCAGCATTACCGCTACCACTGCCACTAGTGGTGGCAATATCACCTCCGATGGCGGTTTTGACATTACCGCCCGGGGCGTGGTTTGGAGTGCATCCGAAAACCCCACTACCACAAGTAACCTTGGCGTAACGTCCGACGGTGCTGGCACGGGTAGTTACACCAGTAGCCTAACCAACCTTCAACCCGGCACGGTTTACTACGTTCGGGCGTACGCCACCAACAGCGTGGGTACTGCATACGGCAACCAGCTATCGTTTACAACGCAAGATGGAGCTATTACCCTATCAACTAATGCAATAACCAGCATAACCGCAACCACGGCGGTTAGCGGTGGAAGTATTACCTCCGATGGCGGTGCACCAATTACCGCTAGGGGTGTGGTTTGGAGCACCAGCCAGAACCCAACCGTTGAAACCAACCTTGGAGTAACCTCCAACGGCAGCGGAACAGGCACATTTACCAGTAACCTTACGAATTTACAACCCGGAACGGTATACTACATTCGGGCCTATGCCACCAACAGCGTGGGCACTACATACGGCAACCAGCTATCGTTTACAACGCAAAATGGAGTTATTACCCTAACTACTACTGAAGTGACCAGCATAACTGCAACCTCGGCGGTTAGCGGTGGAAGTATTACCTCCGATGGCGGTGCGCCAATTACCGCTCGGGGTATAATTTGGAGCACCAGCCAGGACCCAACCGTTGAAACCAACCTTGGAGTAACAACCAACGGCACCGGAACAGGCACATTTACCAGTAACCTTACGAATTTACAACCCGTCACGGTTTACTACGTTCGGGCGTACGCCACCAACAGCGTGGGTACTGCATACGGCAACCAGCTATCATTTACAACACAAGATGGAGCTATTACCCTGTCAACTAATGCTGTAACCAGCATAGCAGCAACATCTGCCGTTAGCGGTGGAAGTATTACCTCCGATGGCGGTGCGCCAATTACCGCTCGGGGCGTGGTTTGGAGCACCTCCGAGAACCCCACCACCAGCAGCAACCTTGGCATGACAGCAGATGGAACCGGAACGGGTAGCTTCACAAGCAACCTAACGAACCTTCAGCCCGGCACGGTTTACTACGTTCGCTCGTATGCTACTAATAGTTACGGGACACGGTATGGGAATCAGGTTTCTTTTACAACCCCAATGCCCGATGGCCCCGGAGGAACCATAACTGATGCTGACGGTAACACCTATAACACCATTTGGATTGGCGGCCGCCAGTGGATGAAGGAGAACCTTAAAACCACCAAGTACAACGACGGCACCAGCATACCCCTGGTAACCGACGCAGCAGCCTGGGCTGCCCTAAGCACCCCCGCCTACTGCTGGTACAATAACGACCAAACCACCTATGGAAACACCTACGGTGCGCTGTATAACTGGTACGCCGTAAGCACGGGCAAACTCTGCCCCACTGGTTGGCATGTGCCTAGTGATGCCGAGTGGTATGCCATGGAAAACTATGTTGATCCCACCATTAACAACCCTAACGCAACTGGCTATCGAGGCACCGATGGCGGTACCAAGTTAAAGGCAACAAGCGGGTGGTATAGTGATGGCAATGGTACTGATGACTTTGGCTTCTCGGCCCTTCCGGGTGGCTACCGCGACAGCTACTATGGTTCCTTCTACGGTGTGGGCTACCAGGGTTACTGGTGGAGTAGTACCGAGTCCATTGCGACGAATGCCTGTTACCGGTGCATGTTCTACGACTACGGGAATGTGTTCCGCGGCTACAGCTATAAGAGGAACGGGTTCTATGTCCGTTGCGTTAGGGATTGATTATTTGGTTATTTACAAACGAGAGAGTGTACTTCGCTCTCGTTTGTACTATTTGATTATTTGTCGCGAAGCGCCCGAAAAAAAATAAAAATGAGCATTTTCGAAATACTGAAAAAAGAAGCAATAAACCAAACCCCTGCAAGTGCAGGGGTTTTTGCTTTACCGAATCATGTTGCCAAGCTTTATTCCAAAGTAAACTGTTCGTGGCGATGTGGGGCCGTAAATGTACGATGGATCCCTATCAATACCAACATCAAAATCCTTTTGGTAGGAGTTGAAAATATTCTTTACCCCACCGAATAGCTGAAGCGTTTTACCCTCGAGCTTGATGTTATAGGTTAGCTTTACCCCTACATCATAAAAGTCAGGTGTTGAGCGGAGTTCCCCTGCATCGGGATTGGTATTTGGCCCAAAGTAGGGGGCAAGCATTGGGCCTGTATATGTGCCCGATACCGATAGACATAAATCCTTTACAAAGTCCCAGTCGAGCATTAGGTAGCCATATTGCTTGGGAGTACGAAAGAACTCACGCGTGTTAAACTCCTGGGGGGTATCGTAAAGCGATTCCTGTAGGGTAAAACCCGCGGTAAGTGAAAAGTCCTTAAACGATTTGATTTTGGTTTCAAGGTTTATCCCCTTAACCGCTGCACCATCGGTGGCATTGCGACGGGTGTAAATTACCGTTCCGTTTTCGTCGGGTGCACCTATCTCGTTATAGAATGGATTTTGTAGGCGTGTATAAAAGATCTCAGCCAAAAAGCCGATAAAAAAGTTCCCCATTTCCCGGTTTGCGTCAGCTGAGAGCATAAAGCTGTGGCTGGTTTCCTGCTTTAGGTTTGGATCGTTCCTGTTGAATACCTGACGGGCACCGGAGGTTTCCACATGCAAGTCCTCATCAAAGATCTGTGGAGCACGGTAGCCCTGTGAGTACGATACTCTTGTCTGTATCCACGGAAGCGCATTGTACATTATGCTCAGCCGTGGCACAAGCACCAATCCTTTTTTTATTCCATTTTCCGGATGGGCAAAATCTTCAATACGGTACTGTTCAGCCCTCAAGCCAACCGAAGTTTTCCATTTCCCAATGCCCATGTCGTGCTGGGCAAAAATTCCCGATGTCAAAAGTGATTGGTCCGAAACGGTTGTGTTTTTAACCTGGGGGAAACTTACTCCTAACGTATCGCCCGTTATTGGATCAATATCAAAAGTGGGACTGGTTAAATCGCGGTAAGCCAGCTTGGTGTCGTTAAGGTTGCTGCCGGTAAGTTCAAGTCCAGCGGTCAGGGTCGATAGCCCAATAATGGCCTTGTACTGTGCCCCGGTGTTATAGGTAAAATCGAATGAGTTGCCGTAACTGCTCAGCGACTGATTTGCCCCATAGTATGAGTCGCGGTTCAGGTACTGTGCTGAGGCAAAGATCGAGAGTAAGTCGAATTGCCTGAAGTAACGCTCAAAGATAAGCGAACCTGCACGCATGTCGTGCTTAACAGCTTCGGCTACATCGCGTTCGTGCAACGGGTAATCCTGTTTGTTTCCACCATCGCGTTTCTCCCGAATAGTGAAAATGTCGGCGCTAATTTTACCTCTCTCGCCAACGCGTTGCCAGAATCGGGTGCCAAGGCTTACGTTGCTCATGGGTGCAAGTTCCGAGTAACCATCGCCATTGGCATCGAACATGTTCCTGTCGCGAGTAAACCCGTAAATGGTTATGCCTGTACGGTTGTTTGTAGCAACAAATGTGTTGTTAAAGTTAACGGTATAGTCGCTGATAGGCCCATTTGAACGTGCCATCCCAGTTCCAATCAGCGAACCCGATGCCCCAACCTCATAGGAGTTTATGCTGGCATCTTTTAAAATGATGTTTATTGTTCCGGCTATAGCATTGCTACCATAAAGCACCGATCCACCACCACGCACAACCTCAACACGGTCAATCATGTTTGCAGGGAGCAGTTCCAGCCCGTAAACGCCTGCCAGCCCGCTAAAAATTGGCCGACTATTGATGAGTATTTGGCTGTAGGGGCCCTCCATGCCATTTATGCGAACCTGGTTGAATCCGCAGTTCTGGCAATCGTTCTCAAGCCTTAGGCCTGGCATAAAGTTTAGGGCTTCACCAACCACAACCGATTGTGTTGAAGCGAAAAGTGCAGGTGCAATGGTGTTTACCATTACTGGGGCTTGGGTACGCTTAAGCATACCCCTATCGGCCGAAACCACAACCTCATCAAGGTGTAAGAGGTCCTCCTGCAATTCAATTTCCACGGTTTTCCTGTCGGTTTCATCTATATCAACCTTGATTTCGGCAGTTTTAAATCCCACTGCGCTAACCGTAATGGTATAAGTTCCCTTTTTCAGGTCGCAAAGTGCAAAGCTGCCCGCTTCGTCGGTTACAGTCCCTATTGTAGTGCCTTTAACAATGACATTTGCAAAGGGTAGGGCTTTACCATTGCTCATAACTGTTCCGTTTAACTTGCAAACTTCCGATAGTTCATTTGCCCTTAGTGCGATATGATTGATGTATATGAATACCAATAGTATTGGTAAATACTTTTTCATGCTGAAAAAAAATTAACGAAGTTAATGCTGATTTGATTTCTATAACCATGCAAGCCGATGCATTGCAAGCATCAGTATAGGAACCCGAATGGTTTCAGGTTTACTGCTGGTTTTACATTGTGGTTATTTATACAAATGGGGGTGCCCTATTAGGTTTAAGCTGTAATGCTACTTGAAGGTGGTGTACTGCTGTTTTTAGATGTATTCGGGTAACAGCAATTTCGGGATTATAAACCTGGTTTTGTGAGCTTTCCTCGAATTGTTTTGCCTGGGCAAGCAATACAATTTCCGATAAGGTATGCTTATGGTTTTTAACGGGCTGCTTATCGGATTGTGTATCGTATGGGTGTGAGTGGACTACCCATTGTCCGTTAATTCGGTGAACGTGGCTGTAGCTGCTGTAAATAAGAATATTCCCCAGCGCAATTATTACCAGGAGTATCGATATAAGCAGTCTTCTAGTACTTTTCACCATCTCGGCTGTTAGCGAATTAACACTGCAAAGGTAACTTTAGAATTATTCTAAACAATGGTTTATTGGTGTTTTTTGCGTATTTTAGCAAAACTATAAACATAAACCAGTAATAGCAATGGAAAAGAGCATAAAGGGAACAAAAACCGAACAGAACCTACTAAAGGCTTTTGCCGGTGAATCGCAAGCAAAGAACCGGTACACCTTTTTCTCAAAGGTTGCCAAGGAGGAAGGCTATGAACAAATAGCCGAGTTGTTCATGATAACCGCCATGCAGGAAGAGCAACATGCCAAACAGTTTTTCAAATTCCTTGAGGGTGGCATGGTTGAAATAACTGCAAGTTATCCTGCAGGAGTTATTGGCACTACTGCCGAGAACTTAAGGGCTGCCGCCATGGGTGAAAACGAAGAGTGGACAAGCCTATACCCTGAATTTGCTAAGATAGCCGAGGAAGAGGGTTTTCCAAAGATCGCAACGGCTTTTAAATTGATTGCAAAGGTTGAAAAAGAGCATGAGGAGCGTTACCGCAAACTGCTTGAACGGGTTGAGAGCGGAACTGTTTTTGAGCGCGAGGAGGAAATTGAATGGGTTTGTCGTAAATGCGGTTACGTTCATAAAGGGAAAAAGGCTCTAAAGAATTGCCCTGTTTGTAACCATCCTCAGGCATACTTTGAGGGAAAAGCTGATAATTACTAGTATGCCATTAATTATTTAACCGCAGCCTTGCTGCGGTTTTTTTATGTTTAAGAACAATTAGTTGTGTATTAATTTAAAGCGTTTTAACTTTGCGCTTTAGAATGAACGTCTGAGTAAAATTAGGGGGATGGAAAACTCCAGAAGGTTTAAGATACTGATAGCTGACGACGATAATATTTCGGTAATACTGCTTACCAATTACCTAAAAAACATTGAAGCGGATTTCATTATTGCCCGCGATGGTGAGGAAGCACTTACCCTTTTTGAGCAAAACACCGATGTTGACCTTATCCTTATGGATATAAAAATGCCCAAGCTGAACGGGTTAGAGGTCACAAAGCAGATAAAATCCAAAAATCCTCACACAAAAATTATTGCCGAAACAGCCTTTGCCATGGTTGACGATGAGAAAAAGGCCATTGAGGTAGGCTGTGATGCCTACATCACTAAGCCAATAAATGGCGAAAGGTTGGTGACTATGGTAAAGAGCATGCTGGGAGTTTAAGGTTAGCTGGTAGTTGACAGCTGTTGGTTGATAGTTGATAGTTGGTAGTTGATAGTTGATAGTTGTTAGTTGATAGTTGTTGGTTGTTGGTTTAAGAGTGTCCATTCCCAATCATTCCGAATCATTCCGAGTATTCCGACTCATTCCGATTCACTCCCGCTAAAAGTCACATATTAACGTTTAACGGCTCACGGCTCACGGCTCACGGTTCACGGACTCAAACTTCCTCTAACTTCCTCTAACTCCATCATATTCTGTCTATTCCGACTCATTCCGACTCATTCCGAGCATTCCGACTCATTTTCGTTGGTTTTACTTTTCACTTTTCACTTTTCACTATTCACTTTTCCTCTAACTTCCTCTAACTCCCTCATATTCTCAATTCTTCTTTTCACGTTTCACGGACTTCTTTTCATTTTTCTTTCTTACCTTTATACCTCAAATTACATCTACGCCATGATACACGATGTGGTACTGCTTGGTGCGGGCAATTTGGCAACCTCGTTGGCTGTTGCGTTAAGCAATGCAGGGTTTCCTATCCTACAGGTTTACTCCAGAACCGTGGAGAGTGCAAGTAAATTGGCAAACCTTGTTGGGGCTGAGCCAATTTGCAAACTTGAAAGTTTGAGAACCAGTGCGAGTATCTATATTGTTGCTCTTCCCGATGATGTTATTGCCAGTATTGTTTCAGTTTTGCCTGAGCTAAAGGGTTGTGTTGTTCATACTAGTGGAAGTACTCCCATGTCGGTTTTTGAAGGGTTGAGGGCTAAGGGCTTTGGCGTTTTTTACCCTTTTCAAACCTTTTCGCGGAGTAAGATAGTTCCCTTTAGTAACATTCCTATTTGCCTTGAGGCAAGTAACGATGAATGCTACGCTTCCCTGGAGCAGTTTGCCTCAAAATTGTCGGGAACTATAGTTCCCATGAGTTCAGAGCAGCGAAGGTGGTTACACCTTTCAGGTGTTTTTGCATGTAATTTTACAAACCACATGTTGGCTTTGGCATACCAATTAACCACGGAGCATCATATTAGTTTTGAGGTTGTTAAACCTCTTGTGGAGGAAACCATTCGCAAGGCTTTTGAGGGGAATCCGGCACTTTACCAAACCGGTCCCGCTGTACGTAACGATATTCAAACCATGGAGCGCCATGCTCAGATGTTGAAAGTATTTGGCTTGGCCGATTTGTACAAAGAGCTATCTTTGAGCATTCAAAAATTGTCAGGAAGTGACAAAGGGTTAAAAAACCGTACATAGGCATAATCTTTCTTTATGGTGGGTAAAAAGAATTTTAAGGAATTACTTAGTCATGTCAAGGCATTTGCCTTTGATGTTGATGGGGTGTTTACCGATGGTACAATTATCATTCACCCATCGGGTGAACTACTTAGAACCTCGAACACGCGCGATGGCTATGCTGTTCACGTTGCTATAGAACGTGGTTTTCCGGTGGCTATCATTTCCGGAGGCAAGTCCGAGGCGGTTCGCCAACGCTTTCAGGGATTAGGTGTAACCGATATCTACCTTGGTACTACCGATAAAATTGAGGCTCTTGAGGATTTTCGGTTTAAGTATGGGCTTGAACTCTCCGATATACTTTACATGGGCGACGATTTACCCGATTTTGAGGTTCTGCAACGAGTAGGAATCCCAACCTGCCCAAGGGATGCAGCACCTGAAATACAGCAAATTTCAGCCTACATTTCGAGTTTTGCAGGAGGCAAGGGCTGTGTGCGCGATGTAATTGAGCAGGTGTTAAGGGTCAATGGGAAATGGGGCCCATCCGCAAACGGGTTACAGTAAAAAACATTTGTGCTATGCTTAAATACTTTCGATTAGTCCGGTTCAAGAACTTGCTGATTATTGCAGCAACAATGGTGCTGGTTAGGTATATGCTTATACAAACCATACTTTCAGGTTATGGATTAGAATTACAGATGCCCATTTGGTATTTTGTAGCCTTAGTTCTTGCAACCATGCTGGTTGCAGCCGGCGGATACGTTATAAACGATTACTTTGATACTAAAGCCGATCTGATTAATCGTCCCGAAACGGTGGTTGTTGGAAAACAGGTAACCCGTCGGGGAGCAATTGCTTTCCATTTAGTGCTTTCCATTCTCGGGATTTTTCTGGGCACGGTAGTTTCGTTTCGTGTGGGAAGACCAGTGTTTTCGTTACTATTCTTCCTTACTGCCGGTGTGCTTTGGTTTTACTCAACTACCTATAAGCGTCAGCTATTTGTGGGTAACCTGGTGGTTGCGTTTTTAACTGCAATGGTTCCGCTCATCCCCCTGATTTTTGAGTTCCCCTTGCTTGGAACCTTCAGCGATGTCATTTTCATTTACCAGCTTAACATGAAGGTGATTGTTTACTGGGTAGGGGGGTATGCCTTTTTTGCCTTTATGCTTACTCTTGCACGGGAAATTATTAAGGATATTGAAGATTTTGAAGGCGATACATCGCTTGGGCGAAACACAATACCCGTTCACTTTGGGGTCAAAACTTCAAAATTGATTATTGCTACAGTGTTGTCGTTAACCCTGATTGCCCTGTTAGTTGCCTTTTCGGCATATCTTTTTAAGCTTTCGGTTAAGCCTTTCGATTATGTTTCGTTAGTTTACCTGGTGATATTCATAGTAATCCCCATTTTTATTTTGATTTTTAGCGTATTGCTTGCATCGTCCAAGAAGGATTACCATAAGGCAAGTTCGCTATGCAAGATTATCATGCTTTTAGGGCTGATTTACACACTCATTTTCCGTTTTATAGTAAACCTGTAAAGTTTTTTGTTGATGTTGCTACATGAATTGCTCCAGGGGAAACGACTAGTTCTGGCATCTAAATCGCCTAGGAGGCGTGAGCTGCTTAAAGGGCTTGATGTGGAATTTGAGATATGGGATACAAATCACGACGATGAGGAGCCATTCCTTGCCAACCTTCCTTTGGCCGATGTGCCGGTTTACCTCGCAAAGCAAAAGGCTACACACTTAGCCGATAGGCTCGATGATAGCACAATCCTTATCACCTGCGATACAATTGTTATTTGCTGCAACCAAATCCTTGGCAAGCCAAAGGATGAAGCCGATGCCCGCCGAATACTAAGCGCTTTGTCCAATAAGTCGCATACGGTTATTACCGGCGTGTGCCTTAAATCCAAAAATTCCGAAAGGGTTTTCGATGTTGCAACCGAGGTTCATTTCAAACGCTTAAGTATGGAGGAGATAGATTACTACATCAGCAGGTATAAACCGTACGATAAGGCTGGAGCTTACGGGGTGCAGGAGTGGATTGGATACGTGGGGGTTGAACGCATCGATGGTTCATACTTTAACGTAATGGGGTTACCCATTCATACGCTGCACTCGCAATTAATCTCTTTTATCAATTCACTGTCAAAGTAGAAAAATCCGAATAGCTATGAGAAAATCATTTTTGTTAATACTGCTTGCTGTGTCCCTTACTTTCAGGGGAATGGCCGATGAGGGCATGTGGATACCAATGCTTATTGGTAAAAATATTGCCGAGATGCAACGAATGGGCTTTAAGCTTACTGCCGAGGATATTTATAGCGTAAATAAGGCAAGCCTTAAGGATGCCATAGTTCATTTTGGCGGGGGCTGCACCGGTGAACTTATCTCGGCTGAGGGCCTTCTGATTACAAACCATCATTGCGGATACCCTGAAATACAATCGCACTCAACGGTTGAGAACAACCTTTTAGCCAACGGCTTTTGGGCTAGCAGTAAAGCCGAAGAATTGCCCAATCCGGGTCTCAAGGTGAGGTTCCTTGTGCGCATGGACGATGTAACCAATTTAGTCCTGAAAAACATAGCCCCATCTATGACCGAGCAGGAAAGGGCAAAGAGCATTCAGCAGGTGGCCGATAGCCTAATTGCAAAAGCTGAAAAGGAAGGCATTGGTTACGAAGCTAGCATTCGTCCTTTTTACTATGGCAATCAGTATTACATGTTTGTTTACCAGGTGTTTGAAGATGTGCGCCTGGTGGGTACACCCCCAGAGTCAATAGGTAAGTTTGGTGGCGATACCGACAACTGGGTTTGGCCTCGCCATACTGGCGATTTCTCGCTATTCCGTATCTACGCCGATAAGAACAATAATCCAGCACCATACTCACCAAGCAATGTTCCCTACAAACCCAAAAAATTCTTCAAAATATCGATGAAAGGTGTTAACGAAGGCGATTTTACCCTTGTCTATGGCTTTCCCGGCCGCACTCAGCAGTTTATAACCTCCCATGCCGTTAGGTTGCTTATTGACCAAAGCAACCCGCATAAAATAAATCTGCGCGATATCCGCCTTTCAATTTTCAATAAGTTTACCGAGTCAAACGATACTATTGCCATTAAGTATGCGGCTAAGCATGCCCGAGTGGCCAATGCCTGGAAAAAGTGGATTGGTGAAACAATGGGTTTGCGCAGGTTGGATGCTGTTTCCAAAAAGCAGGAGCAGGAGAGTATGTTTGCTGCGTGGGCGGCTACAAACCCTGAGCTTAAGGAGCGTTACGGTTGGTTACTTCCTACCTTCGATAGGCTTTACGCTGAGTTAGCTCCTCTGTCGCTGGTTGTGGATTACCGCAACGAGGCGGTTTATGGGGTTGAAATGCTCAGCTTTGCATCGCGTTTTGAGCGATTGTTGAGCATGGCTCTTGACCCCGGTGTTGATAAGGGGAAATTGGCTGAACAGCGTAATAAGCTAGTGGAGTATGTTCGCGATTTCTTCAAGGACTTTGAACTCAGTGTTGACAGGGAGGTTTTTGCTGCTATGATGCAAGCCTACTACGAGCGTATTCCCCAACAGCTTCAACCTGAATTTTTAGGTAAGTTCATCCAGCAGTCGGGTAATTGGCGGGAGTTAGCTAAGCAAATCTATTCACAAACCGCTTTTGCCGATAGCGTAAGGGTTTTAACCCTTTTGAATGACATTGATAGCACCAATGCCCGTGAGTTCCTGAACGACCCAATCTTTAGCATCTACTTTGAGTTCGAAGACCTTTACCGTAAGAATGTGCAAAAACGCTACTTTGAAATTACCGATAGTCTGGATATCCTTTACAGAACCTACGTGGAAGGGTTAATGCGTATGCAACCCGATAAGCGATTCTTTCCCGATGCCAACTCTACCCTCCGCATTGCATACGGCAAGGTGGGCGGTTTTGCCCCGCGCGATGGTGTGGTTTACGACTACTATACCACTATCGATGGGATTTACGAAAAATCGCAGCAGCGCGACGTTCCCGATTACGTTCCGCCAAAACGGTTGATAGAGCTTTACCAGACAAAGGATTTTGGCCCCTATGCTGTTAATGGAACTGTTCCGGTTGCATTCATCGCCTCAAACCATACAACTGGCGGTAATTCCGGTAGTCCCGTGCTCGATGCCGAAGGCAATCTTATAGGTGTAAACTTTGACCGCTGCTGGGAAAGCACCATGAGCGACGTAATGTTTGACCCCAACTACTGCCGTAACATATCGCTCGATATACGCTACGCGCTTTTTGTTATCGATAAGTATGCCGGTGCTAAGAATTTGATTAACGAGATGGTGATTTTGCAATAATAGGTAAATATCAAGTATTAACTTAAACGCTTAGCTTCTTTATGTAGCTAAGCGTTTTTTCGTAATAGCTATTTTCTTATCCTGTAAACCTTCCGCATGGTGTGCATAAAGCCCTTGGTACCGTAACCCTGGGCTATAAGGTTGAGGGTTTCGGAGCTATGGATCGGGAAAATTGAGCCAAATAGTCCCTTCACCTGTGGAATGGTAAACATCAGGTCGTCCAGCGGGGTGGAGGGGCCAAGCATGTATATGGAGCATTGCGGGTTTACGGTTTTTACAATCCCGTTGAATGTTCCATTGCTTAGGCTGGTTGAGGTGAGAATAACACAGTCGGCAACCGTGAGGTATTCGTGCTGTTTATCCATCGGTAGCACTGGCGCTTCGTGCTGGTCGATGTCGAAAACCAGGGGTTTGATACCCTTGGTTTGCAGCTTCTGAACCAGTGAGCCAAAGTAGCCTATCATCACCAGGTTGGTATGGCTGCTAAAATCAACCGTGTCAAAAATATCACCAACCCCGTCGGGTTCTACAAGGTAGTTTAGGGTTGCGTTGGCAAATGCGTTAGCAGCAACCCGGCATTCAGCTTTGCCAAGGTCAAAATTTTCAAGGTTTGTGTGGTCTACCTTTTTACCTAATGTGGCGCATACACCTATTTGTCCCAGTCCGTTCTGAACTGCCACATACTTTTCACCAAAGGTAAAATGCCCATCGCTAAAGGGGTTTATGCTCTTTGCCTTATCAAAAAGCTGTTCGAGTATATCGTAATTGTTGGCCATACACTAAATTTGTGGTTTCGCAATTTTTGCTGATGGAAATCGATAACCTAACGGAACGGCTAAAATACTCACTTCGTAAAAGCGAAGTGCAACAGCTGGCATCTTTTTTTTCTGCCATACCCAATGGAACTGATACGCTTTTTGAACTAAGCTTGTCCAAAAATAGCCAGTTGGCTTTCCATGCAGCTTGGGTTCTGGAGAACTGCTTATTGGATAATACCTCGCTTTTAGATGTCCATGCCGATAGGTTACTGGCTGTTATTCCCAGTTTGCAAAACAACTCAGTTCGTCGCCATTTCTGCAAGCTGTTCAAAACATGGTTGGAAAGTAATCAAAATAAACTTACTGAATGGATTGAAGCGCGCAATAGCAAGGTTGAGGGATTGATAGAGGCTTGCTATGGCTGGTTGCTTAGCACCGATGTTCCCGTAGCAGTTAGGGTTCATTGCCTTGAAATTATGTGGATTCTATCAAATCAATATACCTGGATTGCCGAGGAGTTGCCTAATACCCTAAGGCTTATTCAAATCGATTCAACTCAGGGGGTTAAAGCTATGGTTCGGCGAATAAAAAAGACAAGGGCAGGGAATGGTAAGGCTTGACATATATTTGGTGAAGAAAGGATTATGCCGCTCGCGCGAGCGCGCAAAAGCGCATATTACCGCAGGCGAGGTTCTGGTGAACGGGAAAAAGGTTACTAAACCATCGTTTGCGGTAGCCGAAACCGACTCTATTCAGCTCTCCATTAACCCCAACGATTTTTTTAGCCGCGGGGAACTTAAGCTTCAAAAGGCAATAGACGATTTTGGGCTCAACTTCCAAGACAAACTGGTGCTCGATGTGGGGGCTTCAACCGGTGGCTTTACCTATTGCGCCCTAAAGCATGGTGCAAGGTTTGTTTGGGCTGTTGATGTGGGAACCAACCAGTTAGACCCAGAATTGATTAACAATTCACGGGTCTGCTCCTTGGAAAAAACTGACATTCGAACCTTGGATATCTCGGCATTGGGTACTAGGGTTGATGTAATTACCGCCGACCTTTCGTTCATTTCGCTTACGCAGGTAGCTCAATCGTTAGTGAAATTCCTTAAACCCGATGGGTTTATGGTTTTGCTCATTAAGCCACAGTTTGAAGCGGGAAAGGAAAATATTGGTAAAAATGGGGTGGTAAAGGATAAAAAGGTTCACGAGGTTGTAATTGAGAACGTGGCAAAGTGCTTTGCTCAGCATAACATCTACCTGAATAGTATTACCTTTGCACCCCTCAAGGGTAAGGGCTATAATATTGAATACCTTGCCCTTTTTAGCAATTCCATTAAAGGTTTACCCAACGTAAAGACAATAGTTGATAGCGCTTTTGAAAATAACAGGCTAGTTTAGTATGACAGATAAAACGGGTTTCGATAGCTTTGTTGAGGCTATTCTTTGGATAGTAAAAAACTTAGCGGTTGGAGTACTAATCCTTTTTATTTCGAGGTTAATATTTCTGTTTTCGTTTGCTAATTGGAACGACCTTAGTGGATTGTCGGGCGATATTGCAAAGGCTTTCACCGTGGGCTTAAAGTTCGACCTAAAAGTGCTGACTATTGCCCTGTTACCATGTTTATTACTGGCTTTTGTTAGATTGATTTTTAGCGATAGGGTGGGGAACTTTACAAAGTTTTTCAGGTATTACTCTACTGCACTTATGATTTTGGTGGTGATGTTTGAGGTAATCAACTTTTACTTTTATAAGTTCTACCATACAAAGATTAGCGTAATAATTTTTGGTTTTTTTGAGGATGATACCTGGGCTGTGCTAGTTTCCATTTGGAAAGAATATCCCGTAATCCCGATTCTGGCGTTGTTTATAGTGTTGATTTGGACTTTTAGTAAGCTGTTCGTGCATCTTTATAAGCCCATAAGTTGCAACTTCTGCAAGAGGTTAAGGCCTATTTGGCTGCGAGTATTAATTGTGGTTGCAATTTCGGGCTTATACTTTTTGGGAATGCTTGGCAACATAGGCGTTACTTCGATTGATGAGCAGCATACAATCATATCTAAAAATATTTTTGTAAATACGTTGCCTGTTAACGGTCTTTTCAGCACAAAAATTGCGTGGACTGATAGGCAAAGGAGCCGGATTGACATCAATATACCTAAAATGCTCAAGTCCTTAAAATTCAAATCAATAGAGGATGCAGCAGGTGTTTTTTATGGTTTAAAGGTCGATAGTGTATCAGCTGAAACCTTTTACACCACCACTCCTCAAAACCATTTTCTTGAAAATAATCCGCCGCATGTGGTTTTTATCCTAATGGAAAGCATGAGTAACTTTTATATCGATATGCATTCCGATAGCTGCAACATGTTGGGTTCCCTTGCCGATGTTTTGGATAGCTGCTACCTGTTCCGTAACTTTTTACCATCGTACTCAGGAACAATCTACTCCTTAGAAAGTATACTTGTAAACACTCCCAAAAGTCCACTATCTCAGTCACCTTATCAGAACTTTTCATTTGATGCTTCGGCAGCAAAGCCTTTTTATGAAAAGGGATATACAAATATATTTTTAACCGGAGGTAAAATGGGTTGGAGGAATATGGATAAGTTTATACCACGTCAGTATTTTAATAGCATTGAAGCAGAACCAACCCTCAGGAAGTTATACCCCGAGGGCAAGGAAGGGGAGTGGGGCATGCACGATGAGGTGCTTTTCCAAAGGGCTTTCGATGTGCTTGCAAATTCTAATGGCAAACCTTACCTGATATTCGGTATGACCATTTCGCACCATACTCCATACGACATTCCTGACAACTACCAGGGTTACCCCATTTCAATTCCAGATTGGGCGCGCAAACGCATGAAGTTCGACGGGGCAATAGTGTTGAAAGGGCTTAGGGCATACCATTACGCCAATAGCTGTTTGGGCAATTTTATCAAACGTATTATTGCTTCCCCCCTTGGCGAAAAAACTATAATTGTAGCCACCGGCGACCACAATATCCGACAGAACTTTGAGTATCCGCAGGCCGATTTGTTTATGCAGTACTCAGTTCCATTACTCATCTATATTCCACCTAAATATCGTCCTAAAAATCCAATCAATACCAGGCGTTTTGCATCGCATAAGGACATTTTTCCTACCCTTTACAACCTTTCGCTTTCAAGTGCGCGATATCCAAACTTTGGAAACAACCTATGTAACACCTATTGTGCAAACGATTTTGGACTTTACTGCTACAGCATTGCTGCCGATAGCATTGGTCTGGTCGATTTTAGTTCAACCCCTTTGTTTTATCGGTGGAGCGATAGGGAGCATCGTAAGCTTGAGCCAAGCAACTATTCACCCGATAAACATCTCGACTCACTTATGTTGAGGGCTAAGGCGCTTACCGCATGTATGAACTACCTGCTTATTAAAGACATTGAAAAAAGCAGGTAGGTTTGTTTAGGGGAATTGAAAATTTAGCTATTTTTATATAAGGCAATATCGCAAATGTTAAACAAAACATGCTGCGATGCGTTTCTTATGCAAAATTCTTTATGCTATGTTACGTAAAACATTATTGCTTTTTATATCGATTATACTATTAAACCCACTCAATGCCCAGGATAAGGGTATGATAAAGGGGAGAGTATTTGATAGTAAAACCAACGAACCAATTCCATTTGCCACAGTAATTGTATATGGAAAAATTATTGGCACCACCTCTGACTTTGATGGCAATTTTGTTATTGCCGGTCTGGAACCTGGGTGGGTTGAGCTACAGGTTACTGCCATTGGTTTTAAACCCTACATTTCCGAAGCAGTAATGGTAACCCGCTCAAAAAATATTTTTATCGATATTCCACTGGAGGAAATGCCCTATGAGATTGAGAGTGTGGTGGTAAAGGCATCGCCTTTTAGGCGAAGCGAGGAAGCCCCGCTTTCTTTACGCCGTATCGGTATCGATGAGATTGAGCGTAATCCGGGAGGAAACCGCGACATTAGCCGCGTTATTCAGTCGTTGCCTGGCGTTGCTCCCTCGCTTGCTTACCGTAACGATGTTATTGTTAGGGGTGGAGGGCCAAATGAGAACAGGTTCTACCTCGATGGTGTTGAAATCCCAAACCTGAATCACTTTGCCACACAGGGGGCTTCCGGAGGCCCAGTAGGAATCATTAATGTTGATTTTGTGCGTGAGGTAAACTTCTATTCTGGCGCTTTCCCCGCCTCAAAGGGCAACGCGCTTAGTTCAGTACTCGATTTCCGTCAGGTTGATGGAAACAGTGAGCGGCTAAAGGTTAAGGGAGCAGTAGGAGCATCGGATTTAGCGCTGACCCTCGATGGGCCATTAAGCAATAATACTACCATGATTTTCTCAGCTCGCCGCTCTTACCTGCAATTCCTTTTTAACGCCTTGGGACTTCCGTTTTTGCCCAACTATAACGACTTTCAGTTCAAGACTAAAACCCGTATCGATACAAAAAATGAGATTACCGTAATTGGACTCGGTGCCATTGATGAGTTTGAGCTGAACCTGGGCTTGAAAAACCCCGATGAGTATCAACGTTACATCCTTGGTTATTTACCTGTAAATACACAATGGAATTATACCCTGGGAACAGTTTACAAGCACTATGCTAGCAATGGCTACCATACCCTTGTGGTTAGCCGAAATATGCTAAACAACAGGCAGTACAAGTTTACGAATAACGATGATAACCTCCCCAAGGTTCTCGACTATACATCGTGGGAGGCCGAGAATAAGTTACGCTATGAGCGCGATTTAGGGTTGAAAAATTACAGTATAAATTTTGGAGCGGGTTTGGAGTATGCCCGATATTTTAACTCCACTTATAGAGCAAAGTTTATTGGTGAAACCTTTACCCCCGATACTTATGAAACCAACATGGATTTGTTTAAGTGGAATATTTTTGGCCAGGTGAACAGAACCTTTTTCGCAAAGTTAACGGTTTCGTTAGGGGTTCGGGCCGATGCAAGTAGCTATTCAGCCGAGATGAATAACCTCTTTAAGCAGCTTAGCCCTAGGTTATCAGCCTCGTATATGCTTAAACCCAATTTATTTTTGAATGCAAATGTTGGAAGATACTACCAACTGCCTCCATACACAGCCTTGGGGTTTGCCAACGCCACTGGCTCTTTAGTGAATAAAACAAATGGTTTGTCGTATATCCAATCGGACCATCTGATGGCTGGTTTTGAATGGCAACCCAATGAGCAAAGTCAGATTACTGTTGAAGGTTTCATGAAATTCTACAATAAGTACCCGGTTTCCAAAAACGACTCGGTGTCAATATCAAGCAAAAGTGCCGACTATGGAACCTTTGGCGATGAGCCTTTAGTGTCCACAGGGAAAGGGCGAACCTTTGGGGTTGAGTTACTTTACCGAAATAAAAAGCTTTTGGGTTTCAATACTCTTTTCTCATACACCTTGGTTAGAAGCGAAACTAGCTTAATGAATAGTAACCTAAAACCTTCAGGTAAATGGATTCCAACATCCTGGGATAATCGCCATTTGGTTACACTTACAGCCACTCGTTCCTTTAAAAAAGGATGGGATTTTGGCTTCAAGTGGCGATTTGTAGGTGGCCCGCCGTACACCCCTTACGATTTAGCAACCTCATCGTTGATAAATGTATGGAATGTTCAGCGTCAGCCATCGCTCGATTACTCCCGTTTCAATAGTCTTCGACTGCAGTCGTTCCACCAGCTCGACATCCGTGTCGATAAGTCTTACTACTTTCAGTCGTGGATGCTGAACTTCTATGTCGATATTCAGAATGTTTACAACTTCCAGGGCGATAGGCCCCCGCTTTACACTACAGTTTCCGATACCAGCGGTAATCCTGTGGTTGACCCAAACGACGCTACCCGATACCTGCTAAAGAAGATTGAGGGAACCGGTGGGGGAACCGTATTACCTACCATTGGCGTAATTGTTGAATTCTAAAAAATGATAACGATGAAAAGATATTCTATCATAGTTTCCGTGATTTTGAGTTTGTTGGTTTTGCAGGAGTGCAAACCAACCCAGCAGTCACTGACCGAAACAATTACTCAAGAGCTGACAACCTCACCATTCAGCAATGGTGTACCAGCCCAAGTTGTAGTAATTGGCGGACAGGAATACAAGTATCCAATTATTGCCATTTGGGTTGAAGATTTAAGTGGGAACTTTATAGGCACACTTTACGCATCGCAATCCATTTCAACAGGAATCTTCCGCTATGGCGTTTACGATAAAGGGAAATGGCTGCCGGGTGAGCGAAATAAGCCAGCTGCATTGCCGCGCTGGAAAAATTTAACCGCGTCAAACGCTCCTCGCGTTAATCAGGGGGTCGATGCGTTTAGCGGTGCAACCCCTTCAGGTTCATTTGCTTTAAAGACCATGCTGCCTGCTGGTATTGATGAATTTAAGGTGTATATGGAGGTCAATAAACCGTGGGACTTTAACAACTACTGGCACAACAACCGGTTCCCGGGCGATGAGGAGTATGCCACATCGGGGCAACCAGCAATCATCTATGAGGCTTTGGTATCTAGAAAAACGGGCGATAGCCTATTCTATTTCAAACCCATTGGCCATAGCAACCCATCGGGGGCTAATGGCGAAATTATTCCCGATATAGCTACCTTTACATCTGCGTTAAAAATAGTAGAAAGAGCCTGGATTGAACTGTCCAAATAATGGAGAAAGTTATTGATAACAAGGTTGCAGTAATTGCAGGGGGAACTGGTCTTATTGGAAGGAGTCTGGTTCCCATGCTCCTAAATGAAGGGTATCGGGTAAAATTGCTTACCCGTAACCCCAAAAAGGTTCAAAAATCTGGTATCAATGTTGATATTATAGAATGGAGCGGTAAACCCGATAGCGAATTAACTGCCCTGCTTGAGGGTGTTGATGTTGTTGTTAACCTTTCGGGCTACAATATTGCAACGCTTTTGACAAAACGAAATAGAAAGAGGATTGTTGATAGCCGAATACTTCCAACAAGGGCTCTAGCGCAGGCTATGACATCATGCCGTAAACCACCCAAAGTGTTTGTCCAAGCTTCAGCTGTTGGCGTATATCCATGTAATAGTAGTTCTGTTTTAACTGAAAAATCGGCAGTAGGTACTGGTTTTTTACCTGCCCTTGTAAGCGATTGGGAAAATGAGGCTTTGGCTTGCGCTAATGTTACCCGGGTGATTTTACTCCGCACGGGTATAGTGCTGGCCAGCGATGGTGGTTATTTTCCTAAAATTGCGAAACCAATCCGTTACTTTGCAGGCGCAATACTGGGCGATGGTAAAAATATTGTCCCGTGGATTCATATAGCCGACCATGTTAGGGCAATAAAGTTTCTTATCGATAATTCGGCTGCCTCGGGAGCATTTAATCTTACCGCACCCACTACCAATTCCAATGCCGATATAGCTTCCCAGGTTGCCCATTACTACCGCCGTCCAATCCTATTCCGCATACCATCTTTTATCCTACACCTTTTGCCGGGAAATATGGCTAACGAGGTGCTTTTGGCAAACCAGCCTGTTTACCCAGAACGTTTAACCCAGTTAGGCTTTAGCTGGAACCTCCCTGTCCTTGAAAATGCCATTGCCGATTTGTTGGCAAAGTAGATTCTATTTTTTTTCTTACCTTAGCGTTTTGAAACATTTCGGCATTATATGGATAATTTTACAGTTGATATTCGTTCAGCCAACATATTTCAGGAGGATAATCTTGTTCTGTCCGATGTTAACTTTTCGCTAGGTAAGGGTGAGTTTGTTTACTTGGTGGGTAGAGTTGGTAGCGGAAAAACAAGTCTAATTAAAACCATTACTGCCGAAATACCTCTCAAAGAGGGCGATGGGCTTGTGTGTGGTTTCAACTTGAAGAAGCTTAAACGCAAGCATATTCCTAAGTTACGCCGAAAAATTGGTGTAGTATTTCAGGATTTTCAGCTGCTTACTGACAGAAGTGTATACGATAACCTGCTTTTTGTGCTAAAAGCAACTGGTTGGAAAGACAAGTCAGCAATAAAGCAGCGTATTGCTGAGGTTCTGGATATGGTAGAGCTAAAGTTTAAGGATTATAAGATGCCCCATCAGCTATCGGGTGGTGAGCAACAGCGTGTTGTTATTGCAAGGGCACTATTGAATAATCCTGAACTTATACTTGCCGATGAGCCAACCGGTAACCTTGACATGGAGACCTCGGAGGGAATTATGCAAATACTCCATAACCTCTCAGCTTCAGGAATCTCCATAATAATGGCAACACACAACAATCAAATCATAAAGAAATTTCCAGCCCGCACCATTAAGTGTGAAAAGGGTAAGGTTGTTGAGACCGAGCAAATGACCGAAATTGATTTCGAAAGTTTGATGGATTAGCGCCACTATATAAATGCACAGTCACCATCGCCATCCATTAGTTCAAAACTGTCTCCTATTGAATCAGCCATACTGTCGGCCACTAGATATTTACGGGTTCGTTTTTTGCTGTAGAAGTAGTATGGTCGTAGATTAAGCATGGAATTCACAATCTTTTGATTGTAAATGTTGATAAATGATGCTTTGGCCCTTGAAGCATGCAGCAGTATCACCCTGGCCATAATATCTTCGGTGCCGCTTTCAAACCAGTAGTAAGGAACTGTAAAACGGGTATTGCTATGCTGCATGAGTAAAACACCAATAAGTTCATCATCTTTAAATACTTTTACCATGTAATATGCAAAGGCAGGTATCACCGAGGCAAAAAAGAACTTTTGTGCTGCTCTGTCGGGCAGCAGGCCGTTAATCAACCACGGATATCGGATAATCCAATTTATCTCTTCAGTGCTTCGTTTTGTAAGCGTGTTGGCTGTTGCTAGGGTTAGCTTGTTTAGTATTTCGTCGTCGGGTCTTGTAAAGTATTCAATTTCAATATTTTTTGGAATTTTAAGAAATTTGCGCGTAAGGTTTGAGTAGTTCAACAAGTTTATGAACTTTTCGGCTGTATAGGAAAAGGGATTGCTATGGCTGCAGCAGTTGTAGTAACTTAATAGGGTTTTGCGTAGGAAAAACCTTTGCCCTTCAATTTTTTTGATAGTTTTAAATGTTTTGGTCTTTTCAAATACAGCTTCGGTAATTTTAGAGAAGTTAGTTGCCATTAACATACCCTTCCAGTCCAACACCACTGCGTCAATTAGTTTTGTGGCTATTCCTTGCCTTCGGAAACTGGGATGAACCCATGCTCCACTAATCCATGCAAATGGTATCGATTGGTTGTTGGCATATGCAATGTCGGGCAATACCGTTAGGTATGCAATAAGTTTTTCGTTCCAGTGGGCTTGGTAAAGCACATTTTCGTTTGAGTTGGCACGGGGGTTTGCTATTAACGACATTGCTCTAACCTTACTAATGGGCAAAAAATCTTTCTCGCTTAAACCCGTATCATCATTGAATAGTTTCAGCTCCCTTAACGAGATTTTTGATATCGACAGCATATCCCTAAATGAGTTTAAGTTTTTGCTTGATGCTAACCAATGCCTCACCTGCCGGTAAGGAGTTACGATGGTAATTAAAATAAGTACACGGTTTTGCCCCAAAACCACTAAAAAATCGTGCAATTGATAAAATCATTGAACCCTCAAAATCAAGTACTTTATCCATTCCGCAGTGGTTTTTTATTACTCCATCCATTAAGTAAAACATTGCACCTTTTTTCTTATTTTCGGGTTCGGCTGAGCCAAGCAGGTAGTGTAAGGCGTTGTGGCTTTCAGCAAACAATGCCACTGCACAAAGTTTGTTATTCCTATCAGTTACTCCGGCAATGTTTGCTTTGTTGTGGGTTAAAAGACTCTCAATGAGTTTCTCAATAACAATGACATCCTTTTTCCGATTAACCATAAAGCCGTATTGCCTGTAAAATTTCATAAAATCTCCCGGATTTAACGTGGTGGTAAGTGTAAACTCGTTGGCAATGGCTTTAAAAATATTCCTTTTGGTATTTTGGTTGTAGTTTCTGAATACTTGCTCGTTATAGTTTAATAAATCGAGCATGTATGTTTTTCGTTTGTTGATATGACCAGTGTGCTTATTGGTTTTATTATGGATGTTAAGATTTAAATCAACATACTTGAACTTTGCGGGTATTTGGTCAATGAACAAATCTACAATATTTGCCGAAATGTGATTTGTTGAAAATAGTCCCAGCTGCTGGCAGTGTAAGGGTTGAACTATGTAGTTTATGCCATATTTTCGTTTTATTGGAAGCGGAAAAAGGTAGCTGTAATCATTTGTTGCCAGTGCCCCCCAGTTTGGAGAAACCACATCCAGATACCATGAGTATGCATAAATACTTCCATTAAAGGCATTGTCAATTGTTGCATTCCAACGCTTACAGTCAATCTCCTCGCGATGTAAAAACTCTATTTCAAGATTTTTCTTCATTCCTGCACATTTCAATGGTTTTTTCCAGAATATCCATGAGCGAAATACCTGGGTTATTTTGAGCTAAGTAATCGATGTGCCATACGCTGACAAAGTTCCCGTTTACATTTTTAACAGCCTGGACCAAGCGCTTAACTAGTTCAAAGGCTTGATTCGGGTCGTAGCGTACAATGTTAAGCAGCGATTTATCCATTATGGCAAAGGGGAAGATTTTTAGATTCTTGGTTGTGTTATCAAATAGGTCGAAAAAGGGGTAGGGGGTACAGGTTCCTGCCCTAAATCCTGGCTTATCGGCATACCCCATTGAGTACTCCTGGGTGATTCCTGCTCGCATTAGCGGGTAGTATGAGTAAGGTATGCTTTGTCGTAGGTAATGAAACCTCGATGCCGATACAGCTTGTCCTAGAATATCTACTAGTTTCGACAGTTCCTGTCGGAAAATTGTATCGCTCAGAAAGGTTTTATATGATGGGTGTATGCCAATTGGATAGCGTGTCGACAGCTTGTTGATCAGATTTAAGAACGAAGGGTTACTGGTTTTTATCTGCTTATCGTATTTGCTCCAGCTGCCAACATGTATAAACCATTTGGTGGCTTCGCCTGCTGGTAGTTTAGTAAATAAATGGTCGTAAATATCAAAGGGGTCTTGTTCTTTGTTTGCAAGCACCCTGAATCGAGTTTTAGCCCTTTTAAAATCGAATGTAATGGCTGACTTGGTAAAGCCCAGTGCGCTTCTGATTATTCCTTTGCCCTTGAAAGCGAATGCGCTGTCCAGGTCAAAAGTTATTTGGCTGGTAAAGCTACGGTGTTTTGAGTGTGAGTTGCCAATCTTTTCCTTAATAACTGCCCCTAGCTTGTGCGCCCAAACATCAACAACAGGTATTTCCAGAAAACCATTTTTGTATGCAATGCTATTAGTAAACCTGAAACGTCCGTGTTTATCGGGCTTGTGGGGTAAGTACTCTTCGTAGCGGGTAACCAGGTAGAATGCGCCTGCAAGCAGGTCAAAAGGAATATCGGCTTTATGGTTCCAGGTCATGGGGAATGCAGGCGTGCTATACCATTCACCTATTTCCATTGGAATTTGGTTGATTCCTGTTTCAAACAGTAGGGTTGTTGGTATAATGCTTATTGAGCCGGGTATCGGCTGTTTATCGTAGCTTAGTATTGGCCCTTTGTATTCCGATGCTTCGGTGTAGGAACTCGATAATCGGTAGGGCATACGGAGTATGTCCTTGAAAATAAATCGGCAAATATATTCTAGCCTCGTACTTGATTGACGGCTGTAAATAAGTAATTCCACAACCTATTATTTTGATTGGCAATATACAAAATGCCTTTCAATTTTCATAGGCTAAGGCGCTAAACGTCAAGGTCAACCACCGTAATTCCTGCCCCGCCAAACTCCACATGTTCGTCGCTAAAGTTTTTTACGCCCGGCGTAGCCTTTAAAAAGTCACGAATTACCTGCTTGAGAATTCCATTTCCTTTCCCATGTAGAATTCGCACCCGGTTGAACCCGAGCATCAGGGCATCATCTATTAAATCCTGAACTGCTTCAAGGGCCTCTTCGGCCCTGTATCCTCGTACATCAATATCGGACTTGAAGTTTAACCTCCGCTTATAAACGTCGAATCCAGTGATTAAAGTTGGTTTCTGCTTTGCCGCTTCACGGTATTCTCCCGTTGATATTTTCTTGAGTTTATTTACCTTAACTACGGTTATCATTCCGCCTATGGCAACCGATGCGCTTTTATCGCTAATGCTAATCACCTCGCCAACCATATCGCTTCCTTCCACTTTCACCTTATCGCCGGGTTCTATTGCTTTTACTTCATCCTCCTTTACAGGTTTGCTTGTTATGGTCTCTTTTTGCTGATTCTTTCGTGCTTTTCTTTCCTGCCGTTGCTTAATAAGTTCCATTTTACGCTCAATTAGAGCGTTAGTGGTTTCTGGATTTTCTATTTCGATTTTTAAATTTTCTAGCTCTTTTCTGGCCTCGCGCGTTCGTTCCTTATCAGCGTTAGTTTCCTTAATGGTTCTAATAGTGTTTTCAATTTGTTTGTTCACGTTGGCCAGTAATTCCTGGGCTTCCTTTTTTGCAGTAGCAAAAATCTCCTTACGTTTTTTCTCTAGCTCTTCCAGTTCCTTTTGGAGTTTTTCCTCAGCCTCTTCGGCTCGTTTATTGGCAAGCCTTATGCTTTCGCGTTTCTTTTCCCAGTATCGTTTGTCGCGCGATATCTCACGCAGATGCTTTTCAAAGGTGATGTAATCGGAGCCCACCTTCTGTGATGCCACATCCAAAACCTTTTCCGGAAGTCCAATTTTTCTTGCAATTTCAAATGCAAAGCTACTGCCGGGCTTGCCAATTTCAAGCTTAAACAGGGGCTCAATACGTTCGTTGTCAAAAAGCATGGCTCCGTTTACAATGCCAGGTGTATTGGCGGCAAAATGTTTAAGGTTGGAGTAGTGAGTTGTAATAACCCCAAAAGTTCCTTTGTTGCATAGCTCTTGAAGAATTGCCTCGGCTATTGCTCCTCCAGCGGTAGGTTCAGTTCCAGCCCCAAACTCATCAATTAGCACAAGGCTTTGGCCATCGGCATGCCTAAGCATTTGTTTCATGTTGATTAGGTGCGAGCTGTAAGTGCTTAGGTCATTCTCTAACGACTGCTCATCGCCAATATCGATGAAAATCTTTGAAAATATTCCCATTTCGGAATTTTCCAAAACACACGGAAGGAAACCGCATTGTAGCATGTACTGCAGTAACCCAACCGTTTTTAAACAAACCGATTTGCCCCCGGCATTAGGGCCCGATATCAGTAGAATCCTATCGTTTAGGTTCAGCTCAATATCGAGCGGAACAATCCTTTTCCCCTCTCTTTTAAGGCTCAGCTGTAGAATTGGATGTCGGGCTTGACGAAGGTATATTACCGTTGAGTTACTGTTTAGTATGGGCTTAACCCCATCAAACTCCATGGCTAGTAGCGCTTTTGCCCTGATGAAATCAATTTCGCCTATGAAATCGTAGGCAGTAAGCAGCTCCGGCAGGTACGGTCTTATACTATCGGCTAGTTCAATCAGTATTCTAACTATTTCACGCCTCTCCTCGTACTCAAGTTCCCGAATTTCATTGTTAAGTTCAACCACTTCAACGGGCTCAATGAAAACGGTTTTGCCGGTAGCCGACTCGTCATGAACAATCCCCTTTAGTTTCCTTTTGTTTGCAGCCGCAACGGGAATAACCACCCGTCCTTCGCGGACTGTTGGCTGTGTGTCAGCTTCAACAACTCCTTGTTCGCGAGCGCTGCGCATTATTCCTTGCACTAGCTTGTTTACCGATGCTTCCTTTGCTCTTATGCTTGCTCTAATTTCGGCCAGCTTTGTCGATGCATTATCCTTTATTCGACCGTATCTGTCCAGAATGCTGTCAATACGTTCAATAACATAAGGGTAGTAGTTTATTCCTGTTGCAAGCTTCGCAATTGCTGGGTATTTATCCGATACCCTTTTCACAAATGCAAGAAGTTGCTTTATGGTATCCAGCGAGCGCCGTAGCTGTTGTAGCTCATTCTCATCGAGCCATTGCCCTTCCACATTAAGTTTACGTAGGGCATGAGTAACATCAATAAAGCCATCGGTGGGGAAGCCATCCTCCATCTGGCAGATAGTCTTCATTTCATGGGTTTGCTCAATCCATTCAAAAACAATGTCAGGATTGGTGTTGAATCCGGCATCCCTTACTCGCTGTTCGCCAAGTTCACATAGGCAGTGCGCAAGCGTTAACTCGCGAACCTTATCAAATCCAACCTTTTGCTCAAAGGTATCGGGGTAAATCATTGTAAATGCAAAATGTTAGTTTGTGCAAAGTTAGCGATTTGATACCGATGTGGATGAAAATTTGTTGCTTGAAGTATAGAAAATAACTCATTCTATTTATGGTTAATGTATTGAAAGGCTATAGGTTTCAGTTGTCAAAACCTGAATTATTATGGTTTAGAATGCAATTGCGATTGTAATCCTGAGTTATTCATGTTTCGGATACCATTATGTTAATGCTATAATTTGATGTTGATTTTTTTTATAACTTACACATCAATTAGTTCAAATCAGTAGCCAACATTTTAAAAAAAACTATCTATGGACTTCATAATTAGTTTACTTATCAGCACTCTAGTTTCGGGAGTGGCCGCTGCAATTCTCCTTAGCAGGGTTTATAAGAATAGCATATTTGTGAAAGTTGGCATTGTTTGGCTAATAAACCTGCTGTTCATCATGACAACGGTGAGCATCAGGGTGAAATTTTACGATGGCGACACATTGATTCGTTACGTGATGCTTGCCGTTAACGTGCTTTTCAGCGTGCTATGCTTTTATTACGCAACCATAAAAGTGGTTCGTCCGCTATCAAGGGCAATTGATAAGCTTTACAAGCTAGCCGAGGGCGATTTTAACATTCCCGATGACGATACAAATGTCAACCCCAAAACCGATTTGGGTCAGCTTATTCAGGCTACCAGTATGATAAAGGATAACTTTGGGCGAATTGTTTTGCAAATCCAAAATAACGTGAGCAGGTTACGCGACATGAGCGATGAGCTAAACACCATTTCAAGCCAGTTGGCTGAAGGGGCTGCTGAGGAATCATCGTCAATTGAGGAGATATCATCGTCCATGGAGCAAATTGCTGCCCATATTGAAAGGAATGCCGATAACTCTAAGCAAACCGAGGTTTACTCGCGCAAGGTTCTTGATGGCGTTAAAAATCTGAACAAATCGGCTGAGGAGAATTTGGAGTCCATCAACCACATTGCTCAAAAAATCAATGTTATAACCGATATAGCCTTTCAAACCAACATACTTGCACTTAATGCAGCCGTTGAGGCAGCCCGTGCAGGTGCACATGGCAAGGGCTTTGCCGTGGTTGCTGCTGAGGTGCGTAAACTTGCTGAAACAAGCAAGCTGGCCGCCGATGAAATAGTTCAGCTAGCAGGTAAAAGTGTGAATGTTGCCCAGCATACTCAGGTCATGCTTAACGAGCTTATTCCTGATATTACACGAACCACCAATCTGGTTGAGGAGATTACATCTGCAAGTATTGAGCAGCACGTAGGTGTTGAGCAGGTTAATAATGCCATTCAACAGCAAAATGTTGTTGCACAGCAAAATGTTGCTATCAGCGAGGAGGTTGTTACAACCAGTAATAAACTTTCAGAGTTTGCAAACCAATTTGTGGAATTGGTATCGTATTTTAAGATTCGGAAGGAATAGATTCTGTTTGTTGATTCATCGACTGTATTTTTCAATTAAAAAATTTTGGTTTAACTGTTCACTTTTACAATTCCTCTAACTTCCTCTAACTCCATCCCATTCTATCTATTCCGACTCATTCCGATTCATTCCGACTCATTCCATAAAATTCATGTCACTTGGTGTAAATGCATTTCTTACTGCTCCACATCCTTCATTGATAGTTGAATCCTTTTTCTGGGAATATCAACCTCAAGTACTTTCACCTTTACGTGTTGGTGTAACTTAACAACATCAAGCGGGTTTGATACAAATCGGTTGGCCATTTGCGATATATGTACCAGCCCATCTTGCTTAACACCTATATCAACAAATACTCCAAAATTGGTGATATTGGTAACTATCCCGGGCAGTACCATCCCGGGCTTAAGGTCATCAATGCTAAAAACACCTTCGGCAAATTCAAATACCTTGATAGCTTTACGTGGGTCACGACCGGGCTTTGAGAGCTCCTGCATTATGTCGTTTAGTGTGGGCAGGCCTACCTTGTCGGTTACATATTTTTCAAGCTTGATTTTTGTCCTTAGCTCCTCATTCCTGATTAGGTCCACTACTGAGCAGCCCAAATCGGCTGCCATTTTTTCAACAATATGGTAGCTTTCCGGATGAACAGCTGTGTTATCGAGTGGGTTTTCAGCCTCGGCAATTCTAAGGAATCCCGCACATTGTTCAAACGCCTTTTCGCCCAGGCGTGGAACCCTTTTTAGCTCATCTCTGCTTCTAAATGCGCCATTTTGGGCTCGGTATTCAACAATGTTTTTTGCCAGCTGGGGTCCAAGCCCGGAAACGTACGTTAGTAGGTGCTTGCTGGCTGTGTTCAGGTGAACCCCAACGTGGTTAACACAGCTTTCCACAACCTGGTCAAGGCTACCTTTCAGCTTGGTTTGGTCAACATCGTGCTGGTATTGGCCTACGCCAATCGACTTGGGGTCTATCTTAACCAGCTCGGCCAACGGGTCCATTAGGCGACGGCCAATTGAAACCGCTCCCCGAACGGTTACATCGTATTCTGGGAATTCCTCGCGAGCCACCGGCGAAGCCGAGTATACCGATGCTCCATCCTCGCTAACAACAAAAACCTTTACATCGCGGTTAAACCTAATTCGTTTAATCAATGCCTCGGTCTCACGACTTGCTGTTCCGTTACCAATTGCAATAGCTTCAATCTTATAGGTATCAACCAATGCCGATATCTTACTCATGGCCTTCCCTTGCTCGCTTTGGGGTGGGTGTGGAAAAACGGTTTCGTTATGCAGTAGGTTTCCCTGTGGGTCAAGGCAAACCACCTTGCATCCTGTTCGGTAGCCTGGGTCAATGGCAAGCACGCTTTTTTGACCAAGGGGTGGCGAGAGTAAGAGTTGCCTCAGGTTTTCAGCAAAAACCCTTATGGCCTCATCGTCAGCTTTTTCCTTTAGTGCGGCGGTAAATTCGTTTTCAATCGATGGTTCAATAAGTCGTTTGTAGCTGTCGGCTATTGCTAGCTTTAGCTGTTCGGCGGCTTCGCCGTTTGAACGGATAAATACACGCTCCAGCTCTTCAATAACAGGCTCAGTTGGAGGAGTTATGCTAACCCGCAGGTATCCTTCGTCCTGCCCGCGCTGCATCGCCAAGAACCTGTGCGATGCACATCGCTTCACCTCCTCCTCCCAGTTAAAGTAGTCGGAGTACTTAATGCCCTCCGTTTCCTTGCCCTTTACCACCTTCGACTTTATGATGGCCGATTTTCGGAAATGCTTTCGGGCCACGTTTCGCGCTTTCTCATCTTCGCTAACCCACTCCGCAATAATATCGCGTGCGCCGGCAAGCGCTTCGTCAGCATCGGCAACTTTATCGTTTATAAAGGCTTCTGCCTTAGCAAGTATGTTCCTTTCCTGCTGTTTAAAAATCAGTAAGGCTAAGGGTTCTAATCCTTTCTCCTTGGCAATGGTTGCCTTAGTTCTTCGCTTGGGTTTGTAGGGTAGGTAGATATCTTCCAGTTCGGTAGGGTTATAGCAGGCAATAATTCTTGCTCTAAGTTCATCGGTTAGCTTTCCTTGCTCTACAATGGTGGAAAGTATAGTTTCCTTTCGTTTGTCGAGTTCTGAATACTTAACGGATAGGTCACGGATAGCAGTAATTTGTGTTTCATCAAGGTTCCCAGTCATCTCCTTACGGTAGCGGCTTATGAAAGGGATTGTAGCACCCTCATCAAGTAGCTTAATGGTGTTCGCAACTCCTCGGCTGTTAATGTTAAGTTCAGCTGCTATCAGTTCTACGTGCTTGGTTTTACTTGCTATCTCCATAAATTTCAATTTTCATCGCAAAAAAACGAAATTATATTTTGGCTTGCAAACAAAAAAAACGGCCACCTAAATAAAAGTAGCCGTTCTTAATTTTATGAATTTATGCTATTCGCCACAGCGGGCATTAGTCATGTAGGGGTATCTGTAATCGGTTGGTGGGTTTAGGTTTTCCTTGATAGTTCGGGGGCTTGTCCAGCGAATCAGGTTGAAAGGGCCACCGGCCTTATCGTTGGTTCCACTTGCACGAGCGCCACCAAAGGGTTGTTGTCCTACCACAGCCCCTGTGGGTTTATCGTTAAAGTAGAAATTACCAGCCGAGTATCGCAGTACCCTGCATGCCTTGTTCAATGCTTGCCTGTCGGACGAGAATATTGCACCCGTAAGCGCATACGGTGAGGTTTTATCGCAAAGCTCAAGCGTTTCCTCAAACTTCTCATCGGGGTAAACGTATATGGTCAGCACTGGGCCAAATATTTCCTCTTCCATCGTCACAAAGTGTGGGTCGGTTGTTACTATGATTGTTGGCTCCACAAAGTAACCCTTGCTTTTATCGCCCTTGCCTCCGGCAATTATTTCAGCAGCATCGGATTGCTTTGCTTTTTCAATGTAGCTCATAATATTGTCGAACGATGCCTCGTCAATAACTGCGTTTACAAATGTTTCGTAGTCGGTAGGGTCACCCATGTTGATCTCATGCATAATGCCTAGTATGTTTTTCTTAAATTCCGGCCAAAGTGACTCTGGAATGTATGCCCTCGATGCTGCTGAGCATTTTTGCCCCTGGTACTCAAAGGCACCCCGAACGGCAGCAATCACTGCCTGGTTTATGTTGGCGCTAGGGTGAACAAAAATGAAATCCTTACCGCCCGTTTCTCCAACTAGTTTGGGGTACGAACGGTATTTAGCTATGTTGTTGCTAACCGCTTTCCAAAATGTGTTGAATGTTGCTGTTGAACCGGTAAAGTGGATTCCTGCAAGCATTGGATGGTTGAACACCGCATTGCCAATGGCAGAGCCCTTGCCCGGTATAAAGTTGATTACACCATCGGGAACTCCGGCCTCCTTGTAAATTTGCATGAGTATGTAGTTCGAAAGTAGTGCGGTTGAAGCTGGTTTCCAAACCACAGTATTACCCATCAGCACAGGTGCCATATTCAGGTTCGATGCTATAGCCGTAAAGTTGAATGGGCTTACTGTAAAAATAAATCCTTCCAGCGGCCTGTATTCCAACCTGTTTATTGTTCCGGTTTCTGAAATGGGTTGCTGGTTGTAAATCTCAGAGATATAGTGAGCATTGAATCTCAAAAAATCAATTGTTTCGCATGCGGCATCAATCTCAGCCTGGTAAACGTTTTTGCCCTGTCCAAGCATGGTTGCTGCATTTAACGTGGCTCGATATTTTTTTGATATCAGTTCGGCCACCTTAAGTGTGATGCTCAAGCGCTCAACCCACGATACCTGCGACCAGTACTCATGCGCCTTAAGCGCAGCCTCAATGGCCATATGGGTTTCTTCCTCGCCTGCAATATGGTACTGGGCTAAAACATGACTGTGATTGTGTGGCATAACCACTTTGCCTAACTTACCTGTTCGAACCTCCTTGCCTCCTATAATAAGCGGTATATCCATTACGCTGGATGATAGCCGTTTAATTTCTTTTTCCAGTGCTTCGCGCTCTGGTGAGCAAGGCAGGTAGCTGAGCACCGGTTCGTTTTTTGGTAAATCGTACATGAAAATTGCGTTATTCATAGGTTTCAATGTGTTTTTTTTGTTATCGATATGTAAAAATATGCATAACGGTTGTTTCTTGAAATGACTTTTATCAAAAATTGCCTATTTGGAATTAATCTAAATAATTAAACAATGAGAAATTCAAATTGTTTTGAGGTATTAATCAATTTCAACAGAATTTCCGGTAATGCATGTCTTTTATAGACATCTTGCGAGATTTTTTTAATGTATTAATCAATGTTGTTTAGTTAAGGTTATTTGTCATGTTGCGCGCAAGCGAAACATCTTAAGGGGTCGATTAGAGATCCTTCGCTACGCTCAGGATGACAAATGAAGTTATTCGTGTAAGTTGCTCGTTGTTCGTTGTTCGTTGTTTGTGAAACCATTGTCAAGCTGAGCATCTCTTAGTGCCTTCAACTCTTCTTTTATGCAATTCCTTAACCAATACGGAGAGTCAAGCACAGTGGCATAAAAGCCTGACCCGGCAATGGGTCGGGGGTGGAACGTGGCGGTGGGCTTAGTAAGCGATACCACATGAGTCACGCCACAGGCGTGGCGAATAGTATCGCGTTGCAGTTCCACCCACGGGACACCCATCGGGTCAGGCTTTTCAGCCTTGATTTTCTTTGGTTCTTTCTTGTATCAAGACAAGAAAGAACGTGTAAATCGCTCTTTGCCATACTTTTCTGTTGCGATGCAACGCTTTCCCCTTGCTCTTTGGAAAATGTATTGCGTGCATCGCGATACATTTAAGAATAATCATGGTGTTACAAATATTACGCCCTTACAGGGCTTGAGACGTTGCTCGTGAAACTATTGTCATGTTGAGCGCATGCGAAACATCTCAAGGGAGCGATTAGAGATCCTTCGCTCCCGACTAGGGCGGGACAGGCCGCTCTGGATGACAAATGGAGTTGACAGTTGATGGTTAATAGTTGATAGTGAAAAAAAGCATTTCACGAAACACTAAAAACCAAACACTACTCTCCATCTTCCCTGTAAACTGCACACTGTACACTGCACACTATTCAAAAGCTCCTTCGCTACACTCAGGATGACAGGCATGAATATTTTTGTTAACTAAACCACATTGATGTATTAATTGACAATTTTGTTTGCATCCTTGGGGTTGTTTCAATCAAAAATTTCTGACTAAAATCATTTCTAAAAATATTTTAACTGGTTAACTTTGAAAAAAAATAAGTTATGTTTAAAACCAATGAATACTTTGATGGCAAGGTTAAGTCAATAGCCTTTGAAACTGCCGAAGGCAGGGCAACTGTAGGGGTTATGGCTCAGGGTGAATACGAGTTTGGTACATCAACCGTGGAGTATATGACCGTTATTTCAGGTCAAATGGACGTTATGCTTCCCGGTGAGTCAACCTGGAAAACCTACAAGGAGTTTGAAACCTACATTGTTCCCAAGGATGTTAAGTTCAAGGTTCGCGTAAATGGCGATACCGCTTACCGTTGCCTTTACAAGTAAAAAAATTAGGGGGAATAATCCCCCTTTTGTATATTTGCCGATAGGAATGCAATTGCATATCAGGTGGGGTTATGGCAGGACCTAAGGGCTCAAAATACTACGATGTTTTTCTGGACTACTCAATAGTGTTGCGCGAACGTAACACTAACCAATCGATTCTTACCCAGGAGCAGCTTTGTTTACTGTTGAACATCGATGAGCTGGAATCAATTGCAGCATCTGCAAAAAAAATGGATATCAGTTACCGTAAGGCATGGGAGTTGGTCCGTAGAGCCGAGGAGGAACTTGGTTTTCCCCTTGTGAGCAAGTCGCGGGGTGGTAGCGATGGCGGCAAATCGGAGCTAACTCCCGATGGTAAGCAACTGGTTGATGCATACCGCCAGCTTCGCAACGAGTTTAACGAATCCGTTAAGCGCGTGGTTAAAAAATTCTTCCAAACCATAAACAAGTGATATAATGCGAAGTTGGATAGCCCTATTTGCTGTAATCTATTTATTGACTGGTTGCTCCAATTCACACAATAGCAGAAAAACGCTCACAGTATTCCATGCCGGCAGTCTGTCCTTGCCCCTAAAAGCTGCGGTTGATAGCTTTATGAAGTTTAACCCTGAGGTAACCATCAACCTCGAGGCGTCCGGCAGTGTTGAGTGCGCACGCAAAATCACCGACCTTAACCGACCCTGCGACCTGTTTTTCTCGGCCGACTATAAGGTGATTAACAGCCTACTGGTCACTGAGCATGCCGATTTTCTTATTCCCTTTGCAACAAATCGCATGGTTATAGCCTATTCATCTAAATCAAAGTATGCCAATATAATCGATTCGTTAAATTGGCCTACCATTCTTTTACGTTCCGATGTGGCTTATGGACGTAGCGATCCCAATTCCGACCCTTGCGGTTATAGAACCTTACTTCTTTTTCAGCTTGCTGAAAAACACTACTGTATTGATGGCTTGGCTGAATCACTCGAGGGGAAAGATAATCAGTTTATTCGTCCTAAAGAGGTGGATTTGGTGGCCATGCTCGAAACATCTGCCATTGATTACCTTTTTATATATGAGTCGGTGGTTAAGCAGCATAAGTTAAATTACATTCCTTTGCCTGACAGTATAAATCTTGGAAACTTTTCATTAGCTCAGCACTATGGCTCTGTTCAGGTGAAGATAAGGGGAAACTCGCCCAACGATTCAATAACCATTGCAGGCGAACCTATAGTATATGCATTTACAATTCCTAAAAACGCACCTAACCCCCAGTTGGCACGCAAATTTGCAACCTACTTTTTGTCCGATACCGGAGGAATGAAGTTTATAACCAAAATGGGACAGCAGTCGCTTATTCCGTTTAGCTGCAACAGTTGTGGTTCAGTCCCCGACGATTTTAAAGAGTTTATTCGCTAAATCATTGTTGATGAGTAAAGGCGGAGTAAATAGCTATTCAACATTTCGTCTTGTTCTAACCCTTTTGGGTGCCTTTGTGTTACTTTTCATTATTGCTCCATTACTGGGGATGATAATCAACACTCCATTTAAGGATGTTGCCGCAACTACAGCCGACAGTCAGGTGCTAAGTTCCATATGGTTATCCATTTGGGTAGCCATGCTAACCTCCATTCTTTTTGCAATTCCAGCGATTCCTTTAGCGTATATACTTGCCCGTTACGATTTTCCGTTTAAAAGTGTAATAAACGGAATAATTGATTTGCCAATCGTTATTCCACACTCCGTAGCTGGTATAGCTTTGCTCGGATTAATTGCTGGCGATGGCTTGGTTGGTAAATCTCTTGATGCCTTTGGGGTAAGGTTGATTGGAACTCCATTTGCCATTTCTTTGGCAATGGCCTTTGTCAGCTTGCCATTTCTTATTAATTCAGCCCGCGATGGTTTCATACAGGTTCCCGTGAGGTTGGAGCAGGCAGCATTATCCCTGGGCGCAACCCCCTTTCAGGTATTTTTTACCATCTCATTGCCGCTTGCCTGGCGTAACATCCTAAGCGGGCTGGTAATGATGTTTGCCCGTGGCATGAGTGAGTTTGGGGCCGTAGTTATTATTGCATATCATCCTATGGTTGCCTCGGTTATGATTTACGATAGGTTTACAGCTTTTGGACTCAAATATGCACAGCCTGCCGCTATAATTTTTCTTGTGGTAAGCCTTGTAGTTTTCATTTTGCTGCGTGTTATCTCCCGTAAACGGTAGGGTTATGATGGTTGTAGATCAAATATCAAAGCATTTTAAATTATTTTCACTTAGGGAGATAACCTTTAAGGTGTCGCAAGGCGATTACTTTATGTTGTTAGGCCCGTCTGGTTCTGGGAAGTCGCTTTTACTGCAAATAATTGCCGGTCTTGTGAAGCCCGATGGCGGTAGAATCCTTTTTAATGGTATCGATATAGCTAAGAGTCCTGCAGGTAAACGCAATGTAGGGATTCTCTTTCAGGATTTAGCCCTTTTCCCTCATATTAGTGTTTTCGATAACATTGCTTACCCTTTAAAGCTCCGAAAATACAGTTCTTTTGCAGTTAAGCAAAGGGTAGTTGAACTTGCGGAACAGTTTTCTATTTCCCATATCCTTAACCAGGGTGTAACAAGCCTCTCAGGTGGTGAAAAGCAGAGGGTTGCTCTTGCCCGTACACTCGCATTTAATCCGCCAATACTTTTACTCGATGAGCCTTTATCTGCCATAGATTCTCAGCTCCATCTGGATTTAGGTGTTCTGCTTAGGTCAATCAACCGTGCAGGAACAACCATTATTCACGTTACCCATAACTACCAGGAGGCCATTTCGCTGGCAAGCAAGGTGGGAGTCTTGCACAACGGACAGTTGGTGCAGGTTGGCGAGCCCGTTGAGGTATTCCAAAACCCTCGTTCCGAGTTTGTGGCTAACTTTACAGGGGCTAAAAACTTCTATAGGGTAAAGGGAGTTCGTGCTACTCCCGATGGTCTTATTTATGCCGAGTTACCTTTTGGTGAAACCATTGCATTTTATGCTAACCCATCTTACTCTAATGGCTTTGTCTGTTTCCCTGAGGAAAGCGTTGTGCTATCAACACAGGCCGAGAATCAAAGTGCAATAAATGTTTTTAGCGGAAGGGTTATCGATATTTTTGCCCAGCGTTTTGGCTACGAGGTAGTGATTGACTGCGGTTTTAAGGTGTTTGCACTAATAACTAAAGAATCGTTGGAAAAGCTAAAAATCTCACCGGGCATTAAGCTTTATGCAGCAGTAAAGGCTAATGCAGTGAGGTTCATTCCTGAAATTTAATTCCAAAGGCTATTTCCGTAACCTGTGTTTAATACCATTCTGGTAAACCACATGTATGTATCGCGAAGTGAAAAATACAATCATAAACACAATTGCGTAGTAGCTTAAGGCTATAACAAGGAAAAATGTGGTTGAAAAAATGAATAACCCAAACAGAAAGTCCATAAATGAAAGTAATGTTCCAAACCTTAAGCCGGTTTTGAAAATGGAGCCGAGGTAATCATAAAGTATGCTGATTGCCAAAAGCGATAATTGAATCCATATGGAGATGGTAACGATGTCAGTTCCAAAACTGTTAGCCGAAATACCTTTTGTTATACTCTCAATGAAATAATCCTTCCAGTAAATGTAAATGATGCCCGATAGTAGGCCAACCACAAAAAAAGTTACGTACGACACAATAACCTCCTTGATATTAAAATCGTGTCGTTTCTTTAAAAACTGTTTTGCTTCTATTACAAGCTCTTCGGCTATAACCCAGATAAACAGTAGTGCAATGGTTATAACCCAGAAGTACCAATTTTGCCAGTTCGCTAAACGCTCAATTAGCTTCAAAAATTTAGGTGTGCTGGGATACTCAATTTTACTTAGGTAATCGGTGGAAACGTAACCGGTTGCATACCCATTCCGCACCATAATCCAGTATTTATCCGATACCACTGCAACTACGGTATCACCCTGCCCAAGGGTGCCAATTATCTCCGATACGGTTGATGGTGCAGTGCGTACGTATAGCGAACGGGTAGTTACTACATACCTGTCGCGCATGCCATAATTTCCTGGTTTAACACATGCCGTTAGGGCGAATAGGCAAAATAGGAGTAAAATATACCAAGTTGACTTGTAGCTCATTATGTCCCAAACCATTTCCAATGCAAATGTATCACTTTGCAACAAATAGGCCATTGTATATAGCACTTTTTAATAATTAGAAAGGTAAGAATTGTTTTTTCTCACACCAAACCCTTCGTGGTAAAGGGCTTAAGCTGCTTTTTTGTTTCTGATAACCAAGTTTTCGTCATTATATGCATTTAATGTTTCCCCTCCTCCCATCTTAAACCATGTAACCATTACCTGTTTATCTTAAACCTTACACCTTGAAGCTTAAGCCTTAAGCCTGCCTTAAGCCTTAAACCTTAAACCTTAAACATTTATCCTTTATCCTTCAGTAACCCAGCGTCATACAACCCAAGGTTTCAATCCGTAACTTTCTTACTTTGAATGGTTCTAAATTTTAGCTTTTTCAGTCGTTTCAGTGAAAAAAATGACAAAAATCAGGTTTGTGATTCATTTAACTATATATATTTAGGCAAGTAAATCAATGTTTTAGAAATAATATTGATGTTATAAAAGTAACAGTGTTAACAGAATAACAAAAAGCAATTTTTAAATTTTAAGGTTATGACGGATACCAAGGAATTAGTGAAAAATCTTGCCGACAAGTACGGTCGGTCAAGGGAGAGCTTGATACCCATTCTTCAGGGTGTGGTTCAGGAGGAGCGCTACATTTCAAGTGAGGCAATGACTGAAATTGCCCGTGAACTCGACATGTCAGCCGCCAAAGTATATGGAACGGCAACTTTCTACTCCTTCCTCGATACTCAGCCCCGGGGAAAGTTTGTAATTAGGGTATGCAGAACCATTTCGTGCGCCATGAAAGGCAAAAACCTTATCATCCAGGAGCTCGAGGATATGCTCAAGATTAAGGTGGGGGAAACAACTTCGAACCGTAAGTTCTCGTTACTCGAAACAAACTGCTTGGGTTGGTGCCATAAGGGACCCGCTATGCTCATTAACGACGAGGCTTACACTGAACTTACCCCGGAGAAGGTTCGTGAGATTATTAATGAATACATGAAAAAGTAATAATAGGAGATTCGATTATGTCAAACAACTTCTTACGTCGTGTCGATCTGATTTTCGATAAGGATTGCGACTTCAAACAGGTGTTACAGTCGGCCTATAAGCGCAACAACGATGAAATAATCAACGAACTCCTTGAGTCAGGACTCAAAGGTAGGGGTGGTGCTGGTTTCCCTACAGCCCTGAAGTGGAAATTCACCAGTGAACAACCCGACCCTGAAAAATATGTGGTTTGTAATGCCGACGAGGGCGAACCCGGAACTTTTAAGGATCGCGAAATACTATTCCAGGTTCCCCTAAAGGTTTTTGGCGGTATGGCCATTTGCGCCAAGGTAATTGGCGCCAAGGAAGGTTTTATCTACCTCCGTGGTGAGTACCGTTTCTTGCTAAAGGAACTTGAAAATCAGCTTGAGATTTTCCACTCCATACTCAATGATCTTAAAATCCCCTTCCGCATAAAAATTGTTATGGGAAGCGGCGCTTACATCTGTGGCGAGGAAAGCGCTTTGTTCGAGTCAATGGAAGGCGACCGCGGCGAACCCCGCAATAAGCCTCCCTACCCAACCGTTTCCGGTTTCCGCAAGAAACCTACCGTTATTAACAACGTTGAAACGTTGGTTTACTCTTTCATGATATTCCGCTACGGTGCTCGCAAGTTTAAAGAACTTGGTACTGCCGATTCTCGCGGTTCAAAGGTGTTCTCCGTTTCAGGCGATACCCCAAAACCCGGTATTTATGAGCTGGAACTTGGTATGACAGTTGACCAGTTTGTTCAGGAGTTTGGCGATGGCGACACCAAGGCAGTTCAGGTTGGGGGTGCTTCAGGTTTTTGCGTTCCCCGCAAAAAGTTCAAGGATACCATTATTGGTTTCGAAGGAGTCCCCACTGGCGGTTCAATGATGCTTTTCAATAGCTCACGTTCAATGTACAACGTACTGCATAACTACCTCGAATTCTTTGAGGAGGAATCATGTGGACAGTGTACCCCCTGCCGCGTGGGTTGCCAGCAGCTTAAGCTGGGTATCGAGGCGGTTAAGAAGGGCGAAAAGCATGCTAACTACCTGGAACAGCTTCAGAAACTTGCTCAAACCATGAAAATAACCGCAAAGTGCGGTTTAGGCCAAAGCGTGGCTAACTCCTTCTTCTCAATTGTTGAGAACTTTAGGGAAGAAATGATTTACTAATGATCAAAATTGAACCAATTATGGCAAAACAGATAAACCTTATAATTGATGGCATGCCCGTTACCGTGGATGAGGGAACAACTATACTGCAGGCTGCCAAAAAGTTGAATATCCATATTCCAACACTCTGCTACCACGACGACCTTTGCGTTGCTGGTAACTGCCGTGTGTGTGTTGTTGAAATGAAAGGATCGCGTACTCTTCCTGCTTCGTGTGCAATGCCTGTTGCTGAGGGTATGGAGATCAGCACCAACACTATTAAAGTTCGTACTGCTCGTAAGCATATTATTGATTTACTGCTCTCAGAGCATAATGCTAAATGTACCACCTGCTATAAAAACGGGAACTGTGAGCTGCAGGATTTAGCAGCAGAGTACAAGATTTCCGAGCCTATGTTTATCGATCTTGTTCCCCACAAGAACTACCAGATGGATGCTTACTCCCCTTCAATTATTAAGGACGATAGCAAGTGTATCCGCTGCCAGCGCTGCGTTCGTACATGCGAGGAGTTGCAGCACGTTAGCGCCTTAGGTGTAGCTTACAAGGGCGACAAGATGAAGATTTCAACTTTCTATGAGAATCCTATGTTCGAGGTGGTTTGTACCAACTGCGGACAGTGCGTTAACCGTTGCCCAACCGGTGCGCTTATTGAACGCAACTACGTTGATGAGGTATGGCAAGCCATTTTCGATGAAGACAAGCATGTGGTTGTTCAAACTGCTCCTGCAGTTAGGGTTGCCCTTGGCGAGGCACTGGGAATGGAGCCTGGCGAGATAGTTACCGGCAAAATGGTTACCGCCCTCAAACGCCTTGGTTTCGATTCAGTTCTCGACACCGATTTCTCAGCCGACTTAACCATCATGGAGGAGGGCTTTGAATTGCTTGGTAGGCTGAAGAAGGCTTTGGTTGATAAAGATCCTTCAGTTAAGCTCCCAATGGCTACCAGCTGCTCACCCGGTTGGATAAAGTTCATTGAGCATACCTACCCCGAGTATCTCGATAATCTTTCAACCTGCAAGTCGCCACAGCAGATGTTTGGCGCGCTAGCCAAGACATACTATGCTCAAAAAAGGAATATTGATCCGGCTAAGATTGTATCAGTTTCAATAATGCCTTGTACGGCCAAGAAATTTGAGGCCGATAGGCCTGAGATGCGCTCAAGCGGTTTCAAGGATGTTGATTATGTACTCACCACCCGCGAGCTTGCCATTATGATTAAGCAGGCAGGTATTGAGTTTAGCACACTACCCGAATCACACTACGATAGCATAATGGGTGCTTCAACCGGTGCTGCAGTAATATTTGGTGCTACCGGTGGTGTTATGGAGGCAGCCCTACGTACCGCTTACGAGGTGGTTACTGGTCGCGAGGTGCCTTTCAACGGGCTAAACATCACCCCGGTTCGTGGTATGGAAGGCGTTCGTGAGGCAGCCATTAAGATTGAGGGCACCAAACCCGAGTGGAAGTTCCTGGAAGGCGCTGAGCTAAAAACCGTTGTTGCTCACGGTCTTACCAATGCCAAGAAGGTTATGGATGCCGTTCGCGATGGCAAGGGTAGCTGGCACTTCATTGAGATTATGGCCTGCCCCGGTGGATGTATTGGTGGCGGTGGTCAGCCTATACCTACCAACGAGGAAATCCGTAAGAAACGTGCCGAGGCTATTTATCGCGAGGATGCCGGAATGCCTATACGTAAATCGCACGAGAACCCTGAGGTTATTGCTATTTACAAGGAGTTCCTCCATGAACCCAATAGCCATAAGTCGCACGAACTACTACATACTCATTACAAGGAGCGTCAACGCTACTAGAATTTTTTAAACCATGAATATGAAAGGCAGGGATAACATTTTCCCTGCCTTTTTTTTGTAAACGTTTGGTTTAACCGCGATGAGTCAAATAGAAACACAAAAAACAGGTAGACTTAACAGTTTCGGCTTTGCGTTCGGGCCGGTTTCGGAGTTCCGCACCTGCGGGATCAACCAGCACTGAACATGAATAGAAGCACAAAGTTGCTAGTTTGCACGTCAACCCGCCTGACGCAAAACCCATGGTTACAGGCTGGCTTTCACTTTTTCTTGTCAAGTTGAAAGAGGTTCCACATCGTTAATGTCATTTTGTATTCCTTGTTCTCTAAACTCCGAAGCAACATTGATTTGAATAATTTCTCTTTCTTTTTTCCAATATATGATGCATAGAAATGCAATAGTCAATTGAACTTTTAAATCTTCGTTATCAAGTTCGTTATTAAAATTCCATTTGTCCTTAATCGCCATATTCTCTTCTAAGTTTATGTCAATTACTGAAGCATAAATTTTTAAATGTTCATTTATACATTTCAATTGTAATTCTTCGATTTCTTCTTCTTTAATGTCTCGATGTTCAATAGCAGGCAAGTCATTTTTTCTTAAAACAAATAATGTGTCTTTTAAATCATATTCTGTTGATGGAATGTAAAGAATCGAATTTTTAAAATCACTATTGTCAAGAATTTCTTTGGTTTGGTATCCAAGCTGTACTCCAACAATGACTATATCATTGTTGTTGGCAATGATTTTTGATAAAGCATAAAGCAAATTTTCTTTATTTAGCAAATAACGTTTAGTCCTTGCTATATGAAATGCAAGGGGGATGTATCGCTCAATTTTCTTTGTTGCTATTGTGTCTGCAAAAAAAGTATCATAATTTAAAAGTGGAATATCTGAATCTGTAAATGCATACTTTGGCATTAAAATCTGTTCGCCATTAATTGTTAATTTAAGGTCACTTTTTAAGTGCTCTTCGCTTTTTTCTATGAAGATAGGTTTATATAGTGAAAAAGAATTTGAAATTATTTCATTTGATTTAGAATAAAAATTCTCTATTTTTTCATCAGATAATTTTGCGTTTAGTTTATGCTGTCCGATTTTGTTTTTTATATCATTCTTAAAATCATTAATAAAAGCAATAAAATTTGCCCTGTTTGATTCTACTAGTTTTTCAAATTCAAGTGCATCAATCAATTCTTTATTAGAAAGTAATTCATTTAAAGTTCTTTCAAAAAAAGATATACTATCAAGCCAGCTGTTAAGTTCCAATATATTATTAGGAAGATTTGGTAGATCAGTAAAGTTTTGATAAATGTAATATTGATGTAGAGTGTATTGTCTTAAGAATAGAATAGAGATGTAACTACAAATCCAATAATTAACTTGACCTATGTTTCCTAAATTGTTAAGTTCGGGGAAGCCATATCTAAAACCTATTGGAATTTTGTGTTTAAATTCATTCCAAAAATATTCAAACCAATAAAATATTTCGGTTGTTGTCTCTGGGAGCAAAACATATTTGGGTGGTTTAGATTGTGAGTATTCAAATAAATACTTAAGTGTTTTATACTGTTTCTGGTAGAGCAATAATCCACCAAGTGCATAATGAAATTCAAGAAACCGTTTTCTTTCAGTTTCTCTTTTTTCAACTTGTTCCTGATTTGTAATTACAGGTTTTTCTTTTCCAAAATCATATTTAGGAAAAAAAGATTTTAAATTATATTTAAAATATTGACTTGAATTTGCCCAAAACATTTCCACCAAACGTGGATTGTCGTAAATGGTATAAATGTTTCTCCAAAGCCAACTATATGTTTCATCTGAGATTGGAATATCTTCAAAATCTTTGCCTAACAGCCAGAATCCACTAACAGCACTATGTTCGATTGCTCTCAGTTTAGTTTTGTTTTCTGCTGCTATTTCATTGATCTTACTAACAAGAAAATACAAATCAATAGGGTAAACCAATGGTTTAGTTTTATCGTGATTCTTTCGAATATTTGCAAATACGGTGTAATAAAATTCAAGTAAAGTTTCTTGAAGGTGTTCGTCTTGTTTTTCTATAGCGTAAAATGCAAGTTCGTTTATTGCTTTCAAATTATAACTCTGTAATTCTGTGCCTGCCTTTGACTTGTTGTATTTGCTAATTATGTGAGTTAAAAGAATCTTTGATTTTCCATTATATAAAGCCACTTTCCCTAACCAAATGAAAAATTGTATAATAAGAAAAATTGTCAAGATGAGCACAATGAGTTTTGCTGAATTGTTTATTAACCAATTGTCCCAACCAAAGAGAGGTTCAAATTTGAAGATTAAAAAAATAAATGAAAAAAGTGTTGCATAGAGAGTCAAATTGAAAAATGAAATTCTGTATTCTTTGTTGTTAATTTTTATTATTATTTGTCTTTGAGGGATTTCATTATTAAAAATAACATGAATATATTCAGATGAGTATTTGTCGCCAATGTTTGAAATTTTGTCAATGATAATTGGATAAGCAATACTCAAAATCGCAATATCAATCGCTACACATATTTCAATTATATATTCAGGGGTCATTGTCTATATCTTTTTTTAAGCTTGGCTGTAATTCATTTATATGTATGATAAAACCATACAATACACTCCATTTGGGTGGATATGTATGACAAGAGCCTTACTAAATTCAAATTTAAGATTTTTTAAAAATCATAGAATGGGCTTATTAATTTTTTGAACCATTTTACCTTACGAATGAAATTGTTCGTGAAGTATAATAGAACACAGATGACACTGATTTAGAGGATTTTCACTGTGAGTCTCTGTTTTGCCACCATGTACACACAGCATTACTTGTTGTAGAGCAATCAATTTAAGGTTGTAGCCGTTTAACGGCTAACGTTTAACGGTTAACGGCTAACCAAGTTCTTTTATTCCACTTTTTCAGCTAACTTGCACTGGCGGACGGGTTTTGATATTTTGTGTTCTTAAGCATCTGTTATAAATGTAACAATGTTAGTAAAATAACGTATATTTGTAACGGAATTGCTATTGCAAGCATTTGGTGTAAACACAAAATACGGTTGGAATGAAAATAGGGGAATTAGCCCGGCTGGTTGATGGTAATGTGGTTTGCGGCCACGCTATGCTCGACAGGGAAATTGAGTATGCTTTTGCCTCGGACCTGATGAGCGATGTGCTTACTGTCCGCGCTGACAAATTGTTGCTAATTACAGGTTTGGCCAACATGCAGGCGGTTAGAACCGCCGAGATGGCCGATATACCTGCAATTGTGTTTGTTCGCAATAAAACCATTAGCGAGGATATGATTCAGCTGGCCGAGGATAATGGCATTGTTCTTATCGAAAGCCCTTTCACCATGTTCAGGGCTGCCGGCATTCTTTACAGTAAGGGTGTAAAACCGGTTTATTAATAGCATATGCACTTTGAGTACAGGGTTCAGGGAGGCGATTTTGTTAGGGCTGGGCAAGCATCGAGCCAGGTGAAAAAGATTTTAAAGCAGCTCAATGTTTCCCCTAACATTATTAAAAGGGTGGTGGTTGCCCTGTACGAGGGGGAGGTTAACATTGTTGCTCATGCCTTTCAGGGTAAAATATATGTTGATATTGAGACCGATAAGATTCGTGTAGTGCTTGATGATGTTGGACCAGGAATCCCCGATATTGATTTGGCCATGAAACCCGGATACTCTACCGCATCGCCAATTGTAAGGGAAATGGGTTTTGGAGCAGGTATGGGACTTCCAAACATCAAAGAGAATACCGATAAAATGAAGATTGCTAGCGTTGTTGGCGTAGGAACACGGTTGGAGTTTGAGGTTAACCTTAAGGAGTAGCGGAGGATAGCTGTGGCTGATTTGGAATTCTACCATGCGTTAAAAATTCTTCCCGATGTGTGCATCGGCTGCTCGCACTGTATGAGAGCCTGCCCAACCGAGGCCTTGAGGGTTGTAAACGGAAAAGCCAAGCTAATTAACAACCGCTGTATCGACTGCGGTGAGTGTTACAGGGTTTGCCCAACCCATGCCATTACGGTTCAACAGGACGATTTCAGTAAAATTTTTTCGTATAAACACCGCATTGCCCTTATTCCTTCCGTTCTACTAGGGCAGTTTTCAAAGGAGATATCACACGATGATGTTGCGCAAGCCTTACTGAGCCTTGGCTTTACATCCATTGTTGAGGTGGAGGATTCCGTGGAATATTTAATTGGCAAGCTGAACAGCTACATTGCTTCAACCGAGGTTAAACCGGTAATATCATCATTTTGCCCGGCAATAGTCCGGCTAATTCAGGTTAAGTTTCCCTCGCTTGTTGAGAATATCGCTCTGGTCAGACCACCATTGGACCTTACCGCAACATATATAAAGACAAGCCTTTTGGAGCAAGGTGTTCCTGAAAAAGAAATTGGAATATTCTACATTACCCCTTGTGCTGCCAAAATTGTTGCTGTACGACATCCCGAGGGAGAAGAAAAGTCGGAGATAGATGGGATTATCAACATGGATTTTATCTATAACCGAATTCTGCGTGAGATAAAAGGTAAATTACCTGCGGGAAATGAGCCAAAAATCATTTCGGAGCTTAGCCCCCGGAGTTACTCTTGGGCATTAACCAACGGCGAAGCATCGTGTATCGATGGCCGATGCCTGGCTATTGATGGAATATGGAATGTTATTGAGTTTCTGGAGAAGGTGGAGAACGATGAAATTCAAGATGTGGATTACCTTGAGCTCCGCGCATGCGATGAGAGCTGTGCGGGAGGTATCCTTGCGCCGGGGAATCGGTTTTTAGCCGCCGAGCTAATTCGCCAAAACGCAAGTAAGGTATCGGTTTGGAGTATCAATAAAACCAACGATAAGATAGTAAAATACGATGCTAGCATTAGCGGAAGAACTACGCTGAGCCCGCTTAGCCCAAGGTCGATGCTAAAGCTCGATGAGGATATGGCAAAGGCCATGCTTAAGATGCAGCGTGTTAACCAGCTGATGTGCTTCCTACCCGGTATCGACTGCGGGGTTTGCGGCGCCCCTTCGTGCGTTGCGCTTGCCGAGGATGTTGCGCAGGGTAGCGCATCGGTTTCGCAATGCGTTTTCCTCCAAAAAATCATGGAGCAAAACAAGCTCGACCCTGAACACTCGTTCCGGATCATGAAAAGAATTTGGGGTGAGAACCGGTTCCGCAAGGATTGCGACAAACCCATCAGGAACAAGTAAAAATATCAATATATGACGGTAAAAGATATAGTTGATGCACTAAACCTGAAGGTTTACTCCGGTGAGGCCGGTTTAAACAAGGAGGTAGTTGGAGGGTATACATCCGATTTGCTGAGCGACGTTATGGGAAATGCCCCTGCCGGTTCCGTATGGATTACGCTTCAAACTCATGTTAATGTAATGGCCGTTGCCACGCTTAAAGATATTTCGGCCGTTATTCTTGTCAAGGGTCTTAAGCCTGAGGCTAACACCATGGCACAGAGTAACAACGAGGCTATTCCAGTCCTGGGAACCAACCTGCAAGCCTTTGAGATAAGCGGCCAGCTGTATAATCTTATCAACAAAAAATGATAGTTAAGGCCGATTTACATATTCACTCGGTTCTATCGCCATGTGCCGACCTGGAAATGAGCCCGGTGAATATTGTAATGCGAGCCGCTGAAATGGGGCTGAAACTTATTGCGGTTACCGATCATAACAGCACCCTCCATGGCCCTCTAATACGAACCCTGGCTGAACAGCATGGCATTTACTGCCTATACGGTGCCGAGGTTAATACCCGTGAAGAAATACACTGCCTTTGCCTGGTCGATACTGAGGATCAGCGCCAGTCGCTGCAGGCATTCATAGAGCAAAACATAACCCGAATCCCTAACAACCCCGATATTTTTGGCTATCAGGTAGTGGTAAATGAGCACGACGAAATAGTTCAGGAGATTGACTACCTCCTTCATGCAGCCCTGGTGAAAGGTATCGATGAGGTTGCCGGGTTTGTTCATGGGATAGGTGGGGTTTTTATTCCGGCACATGTTGATAGGCCTAAGTATAGTGTTACCAGCCAGCTTGGCTTTGTGCCGCCATCGCTAAGTTACGATGCACTTGAGATTTCAAGAAATACCACGGTGGATGCTTTCAAGCGAAACAACCCCATAAAACCCAACACGCAATTCATCCGAAATTCCGACTCGCATTTTCCTAACCAAATAGGAACTTCCTTTACAGAGTATAATCTGGAAAGTTTATCGTTTAAGTGTTTTAAGGATTCCATACTAAACACAGGCAGTTCAACGGTATTGCCTGTGATATAGCTTTGACACTTTGTTTAAAATCGATATAAATTAACAATTGGAGAATGAAGGACTTATCGCTTCACATCCTTGATATTGTTCAGAACTCGGTTGTTGCCGGCGCCAAAGTGATACAAATCATCATTGAAATTAACACCGCAAATGATTATATTGAGTTCACTGTCAAGGATAATGGCAAGGGTATGGAGCAAGAATTTTTGAAGCGGGTAGTAGACCCCTTTACCACAACCCGAACAACCCGTAAGGTGGGCTTAGGAATCCCATTGCTAAAGCAGAATGCTGAGCTTACCGGAGGAACATTCAGTATCGATTCAGAACCGGGAGTAGGCACTGCTCTTAAAGCGCGTTTCGTTAGGTCACACATCGATTGTTTACCTTTAGGCGATTTGGGCGGCACCATTGCGCTGCTCCTTTGTTCCTACCCTGATATTGAGTTCAAGGTAAGCGTGGTTGTTGATACAACCGAATTTTCGGTATCTACATCGGAGTTACGCCAAGCGCTTGATGGGGTTCCGTTGAACGAGCCATCGGTTTACCCGCTGGTTAAGGAGTATATCTATTCGAATTTAGACGAATTACAAATAACGAATTTAAGCTGAAAAACATATTTTCAATTGTTAATTGCTTAACAATTGAATTTAATTTTGCAGAAAATTATTAGGTTAATATTACGAAACCAACCAAATACACACAAGGAGAACAAGTTATGACAAAAGTAAAGTCGCTTGCCGATCTGAAAAAGATGAAGGAGACCCTGCAAGCCAAAATCGACCTTAGGGAAAAGGGCGAAGCTGCAGAGAACCTTGTTCAGATTAAGGTTGCTATGGCTACCTGCGGTATTGCTTCGGGAGCAAAAAATGTAATGGATTTTCTGCTTGAGGAACTGGAAAAGCGTGGAATAAACGCTGTTGTAACACAAACCGGTTGCATGGGTTACTGCTATGCCGAACCTACCATTGAGGTAAAATTACCCAATGCCGACCCTGTTGTTTTCGGCTATGTTGACACCAAAAAAGCCGATGAGATTATTGAGAAATACATTAAGAACGGTGAACTGGTTGATGGTATTATTCCCGTTAACTACGAGTCAATTGATAACAAATAACCAACTGGGAGGTAATAGTAATGTCAAAGTATAAAATGCACCTGCTAATTTGTGGAGGCACAGGTTGTAAAGCTTCCTCAAGCGATGCAATAGCAGAGAAACTAAAACTAGAGCTGGCAGCCAATAACCTACAGGACGAAGTTCAGGTTATTATGACCGGTTGCTTTGGTTTTTGTGAGAAAGGTCCAATTGTAAAAGTATTGCCCGATAATACATTTTACACACAGGTTAACCCTGAAGATGCCACCGAAATTGTAAAGGAGCATGTAGTAAAGGGTCGTAAGGTGGAGCGTTTGCTCTATGTTGATCCCACCAAGAAGGCTACCATTGAGGATTCCAAGCATATGGGTTTTTACCGCAAGCAAATGCGTATTGCGCTTCGCAACTGCGGATTCATTAACCCTGAAAATATTGATGAATATATTGCTCGTGAGGGTTATCAAGCATTAGGTAAAGTGCTTACTGAATATACCCCACAGCAAACTATTGATATTATCAAAAAATCTGGCTTGCGTGGTCGTGGAGGCGGGGGATTCCCAACCGGTTTAAAGTGGGAAATTGCCAGCAAAAACCATGCTGACCAAAAGTATGTAGTATGTAATGCCGACGAGGGCGACCCCGGTGCTTTCATGGACCGCTCAATTCTTGAAGGCGATCCACACTCAGTGCTGGAGGCCATGGCCATTTGCGGTTACTGTATTGGCGCCACAAAGGGTTTGATCTACATTCGTGCTGAATACCCACTTGCCATTAAACGCCTAAAGGTTGCCATCGATCAGGCTCGTGAGTATGGGTTGCTGGGAAGCGAAATCTTTGGAACCAGTTTTAGCTTCGATATCGAATTACGCTACGGAGCCGGCGCTTTTGTTTGTGGCGAGGAAACTGCCCTTATCCACTCCATGGAGGGCTTACGTGGTGAACCAAGCAACAAACCCCCATTCCCTGCACAAAGTGGTTACATGGGCAAGCCAACCAACGTGAATAACGTTGAAACCTTTGCAAACGTACCACCCATTATTTTGAAGGGTGCCGACTGGTACTCATCAATTGGTACCGAAAAGAGCAAGGGTACTAAGGTATTTGCGCTTGCAGGTAAAATCAACAACGTAGGACTTATTGAGGTTCCAATGGGTATCACACTGCGCGAGGTAATTTTTGAGATTGGTGGTGGTATCAAGAATGGAAAGAAGTTTAAGGCTGTTCAAACTGGTGGTCCTTCGGGCGGTTGCTTAACCGAGAAACACCTCGATACCCCAATTGATTTCGACAATCTGATTGCTGCAGGCTCAATGATGGGTTCGGGCGGTATGATTGTTATGGACGAGGACGACTGTATGGTATCGGTTGCCAAGTTCTACCTCGATTTCACCGTTGAGGAAAGCTGCGGAAAATGTTCTCCCTGCCGTATTGGTAACAAGCGTCTGTACGAGCTACTGGAACGCATTACCAAGGGCGAGGGTACCATGGAGGACCTAGAGCGTTTACGCAACCTATCGCAAGTAATTAAGGATACCTCGCTTTGCGGTTTAGGACAAACTTCGCCAAACCCCGTTCTATCAACCCTGGATAACTTCTACGATGAGTATGTGGCTCACGTGGTTGATAAGAAATGTCCATCGGGTCAGTGCAAATCGCTCATGCAGTATGTTATTGATCCAGAAGCTTGCGTGGGATGTACGGCTTGTGCCCGCAACTGCCCTGTAAATGCAATCAGTGGCGAACGCAAAAAACCACACGAGATTAACCAGTCAATCTGTATCAAGTGTGGTGCATGTATGGAGAAGTGTAAATTCGATGCTATCAGCATTAAATAATTAGGGTGATAACAATGGAAACAGTAAAACTTACAATAGATAACAAACAGGTTGAAGTACCCAAGGGTACTACAATTTACAAGGCAGCCAGGAAGTTGGGTATTGATATTCCTGTTCTTTGCTACATGGAACTCCACGATTTGGGAGTTGAAAACAAGCCTGCCGGATGCCGTATTTGCGTGGTTGAGGTTGAAGGACGCAGAAACCTTGCTCCCAGCTGTGCAACTGAGTGCGCTGAGGGTATGGTTGTTAAAACCCATACCACCCGTGTTATTAACGCACGTCGCACTGTAATGGAGTTAATCCTTTCCGACCATCCAAAGGATTGTTTAACCTGTCCTAAGAGCGGTCGTTGCGACTTGCAGGATATGGCTATTAAACTAGGGATTCGCGAGATCCCCGGTCAGGAATACGCTGAGATGTCAACATACAAAAAGGACTTTTCTCCATCTATCATCCGTGATGTTGATAAGTGTATCATGTGCCGTCGCTGCGAGACCATGTGTAATGAGGTACAAACCGTTGGTGCGCTTAGCGCTGTAAACCGTGGTTTTATGGCTGTTGTTGCACCAGCTTTTGAGCAGGATTTGGAAAAATCGCCCTGTACCTACTGTGGTCAGTGCGTGGCGGTGTGCCCCACCGGCGCATTAACCGAGGTTGACCATACCACAAAGGTTATTCGTGCTATTGCCGATCCTACAAAGACCGTACTTGTACAAACTGCACCTGCGGTTCGTGCGGCTCTAGGGGAGGAGTTTGGTATGAAGCCCGGAACCTTAGTTACTGGTAAGATGGTTGCCGCTTTACGCCAGATTGGTTTTGATTACGTTTTCGATACCGATTTTGCAGCCGACCTAACCATTATGGAGGAAGGTACCGAACTACTCGACAGGCTAACCCGATTCCTGAACGGCGACAAGAATGTTAAGTTACCCATTCTAACCAGTTGCTGCCCGGGTTGGGTTAATTTCTTTGAACACAACTTTACCGATATGCTCGATGTACCATCGAGCGCTAAGTCACCACAGCAGATGTTTGGTGCAATTGCCAAATCATACTTTGCTGAGAAGTTGGGCAAAAAACGCGAAGAATTAGTTGTTGTATCGGTAATGCCCTGCTTGGCTAAGAAGTATGAGTGCCAACGCGATGAGTTTAAGGTTGATGGCAATCAGGATGTTGACTTCTCAATATCAACCCGTGAGTTAGCACACCTTATCAAGGAGTTTAACATCAACTTTGAGGAGTTGCCCGATGATGATTTTGACCGTCCGTTAGGAGAGTCAACTGGTGCTGCTGTAATATTTGGAGCAACAGGTGGTGTAATTGAAGCTGCTGTTCGTACAGCATATGAGGTTTATACTGGCAAACCTCTGCCCAAGATCGATTTTACAGAACTCCGTGGTATGGAGGGGATCCGTTCAGCAACCATCGATTTCAATGGATTGCCAATAAACATTGGAATTGCCCATGGATTGGGTAACGCCCGCAAGTTACTGGAGGATGTACGCTCGGGTAAGGCAAATTACCATGCCATTGAGGTAATGGCTTGCCCCGGTGGATGTATTGGTGGAGGTGGTCAACCATTGCATCACGGTAACTCTGCCATTATCAAAGCTCGTATGGAGGCTATTTACCGTGAGGATGCTGGTAAACCAATTCGCAAATCGCATGAGAACCCCTACATAGTAAAACTTTATGAGGAGTTCCTGGGCAAGCCCATGAGCGAAAAGGCACACCACCTGCTACACACTCATTATTTCAGCAAGAAAAAGGATATCTACATTAAATAGGGAGGAAACACAAATGTCACATATAAAGCTTGAGCTTAAACCCGAACAGGTAGCCAAGATTAAGGAAATATGCAAGTCGTTTAACAACGACCCGGGCGAACTGATAAATGTATTACACAAGACCCAGGAAACCTTTGGTTACCTACCCGCTGAGGTTCAGGAAGTAGTTGCTGCCGAGTTAAACATTTCGGTTGCTAAGGTGTATGGTGTTGTAACGTTCTACTCGTTCTTCACCATGATACCTAAGGGTAAGCACCCGATTAGCATTTGTACAGGTACAGCATGCTACGTTCGTGGTGCCGAAAAGGTGCTCGATGAATTTAAACGGATACTTAACGTTAAGGTGGGTGAAACCACACCCGATGGCAAGTTTTCATTAAACTGCCTGCGCTGTGTTGGTGCTTGTGGACTTGCTCCAGTAGTGCTGATTGGTGAAAAGGTGTATGGCCGTGTTTCGCCCGATGGTGTAAAGGATATTATTAAGGAGTACGAAGAGCAATAAACAGCATAATGCCTGATTTCAGGTATTAGTTTAGGTTGGTTATGTTTAGGGGTTTACATTTTTTGTAAGCCCCTAACTTTTTTTGTATTTCTTAACGCAAGTTTAATTAAACCTGTGTGTCATATCGGTGTTTAATTAATGTTGAATTTTAGGAATAAACTATGATGAAAAAGATTTTACTGCTTTGGGTTATTGCAGCAGTTACAGTAACCTCCATGGCTCAGGATAGAATGCAGGGCCGTAGTGGACAGAGTTTTGACATGAGCAACTTTAACGGGGTGATTACCGGAAAGGTTATCGACTCGCTAGATAGAAATGGTGTTGAGTTTGCAAACATTGCGCTCTATAAACAGAAGGATTCCTCACTTGTAACCGGAACCCTTACCGATGCATCAGGTAATTTTATGATGGAAAAGCTGATGCCCGGCCGGTACTATATTGACGTAAAATTTATAGGCTACCAGAGCAGAAGGATAAGCGGAATTATGGTTTCGCCACGTAGCCCAAAGGTCGATTTGGGAACTTTCTCAATACTGGCAGCCAGTGAGAATATCGAAGCGGTTGTTGTTACCGGCGAAAAGAAAATGCTGCTCCATAACCTTGATAAAAAGGTTTTCAATGTTGATAAGGATATTGCGGTTGAGGGAGGAACAGCGTCCGATGTACTACAGAATATCCCATCGGTTGAGGTTGATACCGATGGTAATGTAAGTTTAAGGGGCAGCTCTAACGTCAATATTCTCATTGATGGCCGTCCATCCATGTTAAACAGCATGGAAGAATTACCTGCTCAAATGATTGATAGGGTTGAGGTTATTACAAACCCATCGGCCAAGTACGATCCCGATGGAATAACCGGTATTATCAACATAGTACTTAAAAAACGTAAGGAACCTGGTTATAATGGAATGGTAAGCTTAAATGCTGGAACCGGGAATAAGTATAACGCAACCGTAAACATGAATTGGCGTCAGGATAAGGTAAACGTGTTTGCCAATTATAGCTTTCGCAGGGGGCAAATGGATAGGTTTTCTATTGGCGATAGGGTAACCCTCTTTAACAGTGGTGCCGACTCCTCATTCCTTTCGCAAAACTCCGAGGGACAATCGAACATGTTTTTTCACAACATACGTGGCGGAGCCGATTATTTTATTGACTCCAGGACAACCCTTTCGTTCACCGGAAACTTAAATTTCCGTACGTTCGACATGGATAATAATGTGTTATCGAATAGCTACTCTAACTTCAATAGTAACACCTTACAGAATACAAGAATTTCACTAAACTCCAACGATGGCCTTGGTCATGAGTACTCGCTCAACTTCAAGCGAACATACGATACTCCCGGTAAGGAGTGGACCGCCGATGCGTTCTTTTCGCGTAATGCTTATAACAACCTAAATAATATCAACCAGCAGGAGATTTTTAATACCGTACCCACTACTGCTCTTGAACGCGCCGAAACCGACGGGTGGATGAACACCTTTACTTTTCAAACCGACTATGTTACACCATTTGGGAATGGAGGAAGGATAGAGACTGGAATAAAGGCGCAAATAAGACGAAGCGATGCCGACTACGTTTATAAAATCTTCAATTCATTAGGCAATACATGGGATTTTGACGCTAACCGCTCCAACCATTTTGTTTACAATGAGGAGATTTATTCCGCATATGGAATTTATTCAAACACCTTTGCTAACGGAAAGTTTAGCTACCAGTTAGGTTTGAGGGTTGAGGACCAACACTCAAAGTCAGACCAGAGAACAACCAATGAGGTTGCTGATGTAAATAGGTTGAACCTGTTTCCCAGTGCGCATATCCGTTGGGAACCAAACTCCATTAACAGCCTTCAACTTTCATATAGCCGCAGGGTAAACAGACCAAACGCTAGGGTGTTAAACCCATTCCTAAATACTTCCGATAATTTTAACTGGTCGAAGGGAAACCCCTACCTTGAGCCTGAGTTTACCAGCTCAATTGATTTAAGCCACAACCTCAACTTCCCAAAGACAAAGATTACCACATCGGTTTACTACCGCGATACCCGAAATGGCTTCTCCAGACGAATGACTGTTATTGATACCGTGGCAACTCAACCAACACTCACTACCTTTATCAACCTATCGCACTATGAGAGCATAGGTGCCGAGGCTGTTGTAACACAGAATATTGCTAAATGGTGGAGAATTAACGCCAGCTATAGCTACTACTACTCTAAGCTGTTTGGCGATGTGGTTAGCGGAGCTAACGAGGGTAGTTCCTGGAACGTTAAGTTGGCTTCGTTTTTTACCATTGGAAAGAATGTTGATATTCAGCTGACCGGAAACTACCGTGCACCATCAATTACTGTAGGCGGTTCAGGCCGAGGTTTCCATATGGTAGGTGGTGCGCAGGGTGAAACCAAGGAGATGTACTGGGTTGATTTAGGTGCACGCATCAATGTGCTAAATAAAAAGGGAACTATCACAGTTAGGGTGAGCGATATTTTTAATACCCAAAAAATGAAGTATAGCTCATGGGATACAAACTTTTACTCGTATAACGAAAGCTGGCGCGAAAGCCGGGTAGTATTTGTTGGATTCTCTTACAGAATTAACAACTATAAGATGAGACCAGAGAGAAGGGTTGATTCCGATGATTCTTTTGATATGCTTGAATAGTTTTTTCTGGTTTAGGTTGGATGAAGGCCGCTTGTTTTGAGCGGCTTTCCTTTTAGTTTAAACCACCTTTCCCTCGGTAAAGTTTTATTGGTTCATCAAAATCAATCCTAACTACGGTCATCAAGCCGTCAGTTAGTTCCTTGGGAACATCAATGAAGATGAGCCCTGGAACCGGACACCATGAAATTTTTCCAACAACTTTATGAAGTAGTTCATGGTTTGTTCCCAAAACTGTTGCCTTTTTTATTGGGCTGTTAATTCCTTTCAGCATGATTTGGCCATAGGTTTTGGCCGGGAGGAATAGAAATAGCGATGTTGAATCCTTTGAAAGGGTAGTAGCGCCATAGAAGTGCCCCATAGGCAAACCCGGTAGTGTGCCATAAATTGCATAGGAATGTTTACCAATCCAGTTCCCAATGGTGTTAAGGGTTTTAACCTGTTCTTCCGGGATTGAGCCATCGGCTTTTGGGGTGATATCAAGCAACAGGTTTCCACCCATGCTGATGGCATCGGTAAGGATGCTTATTATTTCAAAGGGAGTTTTATAGATTGTATCGTTTACCCGGTATCCCCAGGAGCTATTCATGGTCATGCAAAGTTCCCAGTATTTCAGGTTAGGCCTTGTTACCGGAAAGTTTTGTTCTGGCGTATCGTAATCGCCATAACCCTGTAATCGGCCATTAATAATGGTGTTTGGGTTATGCCTATGAATAATTTCTCTAATTTTTTTGGCTTGCCACTCTTTGGCCGAGTGCTCCCAGTCGCCGTCGAACCAGATTAAATCAGGGGAGTAGAGCTGCATAAGCTCTTCAATTTGCCCGTGGCAAAAGTTTAGGTATTGTTGCCACCTTAAGGTGTCATCGGCTACATTGTAACGGTTCGAGTCTCTTGTAAATCCGGGGTAATCGGGGTGTGTCCAATCAATTAACGAGAAGTAAATTCCAACCTTCAATCCTTGTTCCCGTAAAGCTTTAATAAATGGCGATAGAACATCGCGGGATGCTGGCGATTGCCTTGCCATGGAGAGGTTGCTGAGTTTGGTATCCCACACTGCAACTCCATCGTGATGCTTAGCTGTGATAACAACGTACCTTGCTCCCGACTGCTTAACTAGCCTTGCCCACTGGGCAGGATTGTAGCGCTCCGCGCTGAAAAGGTTTATTTGCGCCATATAGTCGGCATGCGATACCTGTTTGTTGTAAAAAGCCCAGGATTCAGATGTATTTCCCAACGAGTATATGCCCCAGTGTATGAAGATTCCAAATTTTGCATCGGAAAACCATTGCATACGATCTTCGCTCCCCTGGGGGTAGCAATTAATCGTAAAAATCAAAAGGAGTGGTAAGAAAAAGTTTCTTGCTGAATTTATCAATGATTTCATCCGTACAAAATATTTATATTATTAATTACTAACTCGTTACTCTCTTGCTTTTAACAAACTTTATCGAGCGGATGGAACACCCATGGTTTGACTTCGTCGAGCTCGCAAAAAACGCTCGGTTGTTTATCTGTGTTTGTGCAAGCTGCCTTACATAGGTGTTTCATATTAAACGCTTTATGTGAAACGTTGCAATCTGTTAATCGATTAACAAGTAAATAAAAGTATCTATATTTTTCAATATGAAAATTCTTTTATTCATTTGCACCCAAATTTAAAAAGTATAATGCTATGTTTTTGTTAATGGTAGTTCTTTTTGTTCTTGGCTATGCAGCTATTGCACTTGAGCATAATATCAAGGTAAACAAAACAGCATCGGCACTTTTTCTTGGTGTTGCCTTATGGGTTTTACTAATTCTAGATGCTGGTGGAATTTTAGGTACTGATATTGGTGGAAGGTTTGGGGAGTTTATTAACGGTCATCCCGATTTGGCATCGTTGCCAAAATGGGAACAGTATGTTAATTATATTGCAGATAATCAGATTCTTGGGTTTTTAGGAGAGATCTCTGAGATTCTATTCTTCCTAATGGGAGCAATGACTATTGTTGAGATTGTTGACCAGCATGGTGGATTTAAAATAATAACCAATAGGATTAAGACCCGCAATAAAGTTAAGCTCTTGTGGATAATATCGTTTGTTACCTTTTTCCTCTCGGCAGTTCTGGATAATCTTACAACCTCAATTGTTATGGTGGCCTTGCTTCGCAAGCTTATTGATGGCAAGCACGATAGATGGCTGTACGCTGGAATGGTTATACTTGCTGCAAACGCAGGCGGGGCTTGGTCGCCTATTGGCGATGTAACAACCATAATGCTTTGGATAAAGGGTAATGTAACAACGGCTGGTATTGTTCCAAAGCTTTTCCTTGCTAGTTTAGTTAGCTTAATAGTCCCACTCGTAGCACTTTCATTTACCCTTAAAGGCGATTTTGCCCAGAGCCACGATTCTAGTTCAGAAAAGATTCATTCGGTAACTCCTGCAACCCGTCGGGAGCGCCACTTAATCTTTATTCTGGGTGTTGGTGCTTTGCTGTTCACACCAGTATTTAAGGTGTTAACCCATTTGCCTCCATTCATGGGAATGCTTTTAGGTTTATCGGTTCTTTGGATATTCACTGAGGTGATGTATCACCGTAAGCATAACCTTGATGAAAAGGAGAAACGCACAGTAGCTCGTGTTATTAAGAATGTAGATGTTCCTACCATACTATTCTTTTTGGGTATCCTTATGGCTGTTGACGCCTTACAAACGGCCGGGCATTTAACCCTGCTCTCGCAATGGCTCGATAGGTCATTTACAAGTCCCTATCCACCAAACATTCTTATAGGTATTCTTTCATCGGTTGTAGATAATGTTCCACTTGTAGCTGCAGCCATGGGTATGCATCCTGCGGTTTCGCTAGATTTGGTAAACACTGCAATCGCAACAAGTTCAACCTATGTGATTGATGGTAATTTTTGGAGTCTTTTGGCTTATTGTGCTGGTACAGGAGGTAGCATTCTGATTATTGGTTCTGCCGCTGGTGTGGCTGTAATGGGACTTGAAAAAATCGATTTTATGTGGTATTTAAAACACATCAGTTTACTAGCATTACTTGGGTACTTTGCTGGAATACTTACATATTTTTTGATGTTTGGGTAATACTGCGTATTGACTAAGCAAAGTCCGTAGTGAGAAATTTCACTGCGGATTTTTTTGTTTATCACTCAAATAATTTTTAAAGTTGTGGTTTGTATCCTAAAATTACTTAAATGGGCATTCAAATAGTCAAGGTAGAGAACAAAACGGATCTCCGAAAATTCATTCACTTACCTGCAATAATCCATAAAGGACATAAGAATTGGGTACCTCCCATTTACTCCGATGAGTGGGATTTTTACAATCCCAGGAAAAACAGAGCCATGTCGTATTCCGATACCGTGCTATACCTCGCTTTAAATGAGGGTAAGCCTGTAGGACGAATAATGGGGATAATCAACAAGCGATATAACCAAATCCATAACGAAAAAACAGCCCGCTTTTTCAATCTGGAAACATTTCAGGATTACGATGTTGCACAGGCACTTTTGGGAGAGGTTGAGAATTGGGCAAAGGAAAAAGGTATGGATAGGTTAATTGGCCCCATGGGTTTTTCCGATAAAGACCCTCAGGGTTTACTAGTTGAGGGTTTCCATGAACCAATTGTTCTGGCTTCGAACTGTAACTACCCCTACCTTGTTGAATTTGTTAACCGATATGGGTTTGAGAAGGACATTGATTTGGTGGTATACAAGGTTCCTGTTCCCCATGAACTACCCGACTTTTACCTTCACATACTTCAACGGGTTAAATCCCGAGCCAACGGCTTTAGAATGCTTAGCTTCTCCAAAAGAAGCGATATCAAACCATTCATTAAACCCGTTCTTTCACTGGTTAACGAAACCTTTGTTGATATCTATGGTTTTAACCCCATGGATTCCGATGAAATGGAGGAACTTGCTGCAAAATACCTTTCATTTATCGATCCCCGCTTTTTGAAGGTTATAACTAATGCCCACAATCAGCCATTGGCTTTCATTCTGGGTATTCCCGATATATGTCCCGGTATTCAAAGGAGTAAGGGATACCTTTTTCCATTAGGGTTTATTCATATCTTAAGAGCAATGCGAACTTCAAAAACGCTAAGTCTTTTGCTTGGCGCCATTCATCCGCAGTATAGGAATTTAGGATTTGATACCTGGATGGGGGCCGAATTGCTACACGAGGCTCAGAAAGCAGGTATGACTATTATTGATAGCCACCTTGAGCTAGAAACAAACCATAAGATGCGTGCCGAGATGGAAAAAATGGGCGGTGTTGTTTACAAACGCTATAGGATTTTCCAGAAAAAACTCTAAAGAAAATAAGGGGTTGCATTTTGCAACCCCTTGGCTATTTTACAAGATTGTGTTGAAAAGAATTTTATAGTTTGAAGGAACCGATGCCCTGAATATTGGGCTAAAACCAAGCAAAATTACTTGTCCTTTCCCTTTCCTGAGCCATATTGCTGCGGTCATGCCATCCATTAACTCCTCGCCTTTAAGGTAACCGCTTAGGAGTTTACTCTTCCCTTCAAAGTATCCAATTACTCTTCGATCCATGTCGAGCGAAGGAACTTGGGTTTCAAACAAGTAGCTATCGCGCATGAAAATTCCCAACTCGTCAGCAAGTCCAAAAGTGAATGGGTAAACAGGTTTTATCTTTAATCTGACTAAAGAGCCGGGACAGGAAAAGCCTTGCTTTTGAACTTCCTTTGCGTTATTCTTAAAGGGTAACATAAACTCCTCGGAAACATTACCCTGTTTGAGTGATAACGTTCCCTCAAACAGTTCAGTTGCCTGCTCCCAAGCTAAAACGGTTCCTCCATTTTGAATGAATTCGGTTAAGGCCTCAATCCCTTTCTGTCCCATTCCCTTGGTATAAATTTCGGGGTAAACCGGCGGAATAACTTGCCCATTCCTTTTGAATTTGCCATCCTTGAGCAGGGTTGCGTTGGTGTTTGGAATAATAATCAGGTCGAATTTCGATAGTAGGTTGCCTTCGGCAACCTGCGAAGGATTTATAACAGTGTATGGAATTTCGTAGGTGTCGAGGATATACTTAGTCCAACCTGCATCCATGCTTTGAACCTGCGATTCAAGTAAACCTATCCGACGTATCTTGCTGATGCTGGTATTGTTGGGTTTAACATCTGAAGTCATTATACTAAAATTCGCATCGTTAAGTATTTGTCTGGTTTTTTCATTCAGGGGAATGCAGAAACTTCCTGCTGGTAATTCAATGCCATCGAACACAGTATGTTCGTTAGTTCGCTCCACCTGAACGCCACTCTTTAGGCATTTAACTGCCAATTTATAGGACTGGTTTACTGTTGAAGGAAGTAATGCAAAGCCTTTTTCGGGTAACGTTTTTTGGTTTAGCGTGAAGCTTGATTGTATGGGTTCAATAATGCTGTTGTCAATAGCGTTGTTATTTATGGTAAAACAGGTTAAACCCTTATGCAATGGTAACGACCAACTGGTTATATCGTATGGTTCCAATACTTTTCCACCCTCCTCTAACCGCCGTTCAGGGAACTCCTGGGGTTCCATCACCTCTTTGATAAACATCCGGAAGGGCTGTGCAAGTGGAACAACAATATCGCCAGAAAGGAAATTTTGATTCTGTATAGTGATGCTTTGCTTTAACCGGTAAACATTTACGCCGTGCTCTTTGAGCAAGTTTACTAACGAAACAAGCTCGCTTGGATCCTGCTGATTGGCTGGAAGTATATAATGGTAGGGAGCGATTGTTTTACCCAGGCTTACCTGTTTTTTGCAGATATCGTTTCTGAACCTTAGAATTCGTTCCTTATACTTGCTGGCAGTTTGTAGCATTGAGATGGTTGACTCAACTTCAAGCGCAACAATGTCCGATAAATGCCACCAGCCGCCAGGCCATGGTAAAAGCATGTTTACACCTTTTTTATACTCAGCCAACCCTTTCGAGGTGCCGGTTAGCTCAGTTGGTTCAATATATACGGGAGTGGCAACTCTGGCACTGGCTGCCTCAGTTAACATGCTTATTACATTTTTCCACAAACAGGTTTCAGTTGAGCCCGGCCAGTAGTTGTCAAAAAGATTTTGTTGGCTAACGCCCTGCAAACCCTTGGAGGTAAGGTCGTTTAGCATGTTTTGCCCAAAAAGGTTCGACCAAGTGTAAAGTTCTGCATCAACATTTTGGGCTATTGGGTCGTGGTAGGGCGGTACAAAGTACCGGGGACCCGTTAGTCCCATCTGGTGCTTCTCAACCATAACTTGAGGGAACCATTCCTGGCTGGTTAGCCTGGATATGGCTTTTGTTTCCGGTTGGGTTAGGGTAATAAAATCGCGGTTATTATCGTGACCAACATATTTTTGGTAAAGGAAAGGCATGGGGCCACCCTCGTATTTTGTTCCTTTGAATTGGTTATAGTAATCAACAACCATGTCCATCCCGTCGGGGTTGTGGCAAATAACTGCCATGTAAACAACGTTGTTAAGAGTATTGCTGAACGTATTTCCAGAAATCAACCTGTAAATTATTGTTGGAAGAGCCTGGGTAGGCCCAACCTCAGTGGAATGCATGGAGAGGGTAGCCATCACAAAAACCCTGCCTAGATCTACCATTTGTTCCCTTTCAGCATTGTTTAGGGAATAGTTAATGGCTAACTGTTTGTTAATCTCCTTAAGCCTATCAAGGTTAGCGATATTCTCTTTACTGCTTACAAATACCGCATAAAGAGTTTTTCCCATAGCTGTTTGACCAATTGGTGTTAGCTTAACCATTGGACTTTGGGTTTCAACCTTTCTAAGGTACTCAACAACTTGATCGTACTTGAAAAGCATACGATCGGCTCCGGGCGTGAAACCGAAATGCTCTTCCGGCGATGTTATTACCTGTGCATGTGAAAACAATATCCAAATAGTAAAGGATAAAAGCAATGTGATTGCACGTTTCATACTATTTTGATTTAGGTTGGTTACTTCCCTTTGACTATTTGGTTTTCAAATGGTTTACAAGTAAAAAAGCCACGAGTTTTATCGTGGCTTTTAAAGTATGATGCTTTCGATTAAAAACTCTTAATACAATCGTCAACGCTTTCCCTTATATCGAACACGGTTTGAAGTTGTAACAACTTGATGAGTTCCATTACTTCAGGGCTGATGTTGCATAGCTTTAAGGTGGCGTTTGAATTTTTACAATGACGGAGTATTGATAGCAACATGCCAAAACCTGTGCTATCGATATAGCTAACACCGCTTAGGTTTAATGCTACCTTTGCATTTGGAGTAATCACTTTTATAACTTCAGTTTTAATCTTTTGTGTAACGGTTACATTCAGCTTGCTATTTTCGCTGAACGAGATCACCAATACATCGTTAATTTTTTCAACATCAATCATATATGTAAGTTTTTAGAGTTTATACTTATAACGATTCAAGAATATGTTGTAGTTCAACAGAAGCCTCGCCTGATATTTTTTTAAACCTTTCCACGTAAACCTTTACAGTGTCATCGTTGGGTTTGCTGGTGCAAATGTTTTCAAGTTTTTTCATATCGGATGTAAGCTCATCAATTCCCATCATGGCCACCGAGTTCTTAATTTTATGGGCCAGTTTTGCCAGGGTGCAGTAATCCTGATTTTTAAGGTAGATTTCCATTTGCTCAGAGAAGGTGGGTACCTGGGTAATGAAAAGGTTAATCAAATCGCGCATCAAATCGGTACTCCCTTCCGAAATCTCTTTCAGAAAATCGAGGTTTACATGGTGGGTTGCCTGATCGGTAGCCATCTTTAAAAAAGATTGAGAATACTACTACTTTCAAATTTACTAAAAAAATGTGATATGTTGAAAAACATAAGCATAAAAGTTTACATCGAAATCGGTTTAAATAACAAGAAACAAATAAAAATCATAGATTTGTGGTACTTTAAATAAACACATAAAACCAATGAAAAATACACCATTTACAAAGTACCATATAGAGCTTGGAGCCCGTATGGCACCATTTGCCGGCTATAATATGCCCATTGAGTATTCTGGTATTAACGACGAGCACATAACTGTTCGTGAGAAAGTTGGTGTTTTTGATGTTTCGCACATGGGCGAAATTTGGGTTAAAGGCCCTAAAGCGCTCGATTTTCTCCAAACCGTTACCAGTAACGATGTTTCAGCATTATTCGACGGTAAAGTTCAGTATAGCTGTTTCCCGAATGATAAGGGCGGAATAGTTGACGACCTTTTAGTTTACAGGGTTAATGCTGAAACCTACCTTTTGGTGGTGAATGCTGCTAATATTGAAAAGGACTGGAACTGGCTTTGCGAGCAGGGTAAAAAGTTTGGTTTAACTCCCGGTAAGGAGCTATATAATGCTTCCGACGAATTTGCGCAGCTTGCCATTCAGGGTCCTTTAGCCTTGAAGGCCATGCAAAAGTTAACTACAGAGAATGTGGTTGATATGGAATACTACACCTTTAAGAAAATCCCATTTGCAGGGATTAAGGAGGTAATATTCTCTACTACAGGTTACACCGGCGCTGGTGGATGCGAAATATACTGCGCCAACGAGGATGCCGATAAACTATGGAAGGCTGTTTTTGAGGCAGGTGCTGAGTATGGCATTAAGCCAATTGGATTAGGCGCCCGCGATACGCTCCGTCTGGAAGCTGGATTCTGCTTGTATGGAAACGATATTAACGATTCTACTTCGGCCATTGAGGCAGGCTTAGGCTGGATAACCAAGTTTGTCCCCGGCAAGAACTTCATTAGCCGCGATGTATGGGAAAAGCATAAAAACGAGGGAACCGATCGCCGCCTGAAGGGCTTTGTGATGATTGATCGCGGAATACCCCGCCAACACTACTTGATTTACGATGCTCAAGGTAACGAAATTGGCGAGGTTACCTCAGGAACCATGTCGCCTATGAGTAAGCAGGGTATTGGCATGGGGTATATCAAGAAAGGCCACTGGAACGATGGCAATGAGATTTATATTGGTATTCGCGATAAGAAATTAAAGGCTAAAATTGTTAAGCCTCCCTTTCACTTAGCAAAAGTATAAACCGTAAAAGGGGGCACAGCCCCCTTTTTTTAAATCAAACTATACCATGCCAAGGATTGAAGTTGCATTTTCGCCTACCATCTTTCAGCACTTTGATAAAGACGGTAAAATAGTTGTGGTGGTTGATATCCTCAGGGCAACCTCAGTAATTTGCACCATGTTTCACAATGGGGTTAAGGAGATAATTCCTGTGCGCAGCATTGAGGAGGCTCATGAATATAAACGCAATGGCTATCTTGTGGTTGCTGAACGCAATGGCCAAAAGCTCGACTTTGCCGATTTTGGAAACTCTCCATTTTACTTTACCCCTGAAACTGTTAACGGGAAAACTATTGTATATAGCACCACCAACGGAACAAATGCAATTACTTTAGGACGTGATGCCCAGGAGGTGGTTATAGCCTCGTTTTTAAATATCTCTGCCGTTGAAAGTTACCTTAACGCCCGCTCAAGCGATATACTTATCATGTGTGCCGGTTGGAAAGGCAAGTTCTGTCTTGAGGATGCCATTTTTGCAGGAGCATTGGCGCAAAGGCTTTTAACCACTGGCCGTTTCGAGACCATATGCGATTCAACCAACGCTGCTATTGATCTTTGGAATGTGGCTAAAGTAGATTTAACCAGCTACGTTGAAAAAGTAGCTCAGCGGCATCGCCTTAAAAAGTTAGGCTTGGATGATGTTATTGGTTACTGCTTTACCTCCGATGTTACCGATACAATTCCAGTTCTCAAAGAGGATAAGTTAGTGCCTTTAATTTAGCATTGCAAACGATTGTTAAAAAACGGTTCAAACTTCCTGTTTGATAACATTTATTTAGGAAATTTGAAAAAAATCTTTGAAATTTGACCTATTCTTGCAATAACAGTTGAAAACTTAAACCATTTAACGCCATGAAAAAACATAATTTCAATGCAGGTCCCTGTATCCTGCCCGAAGTAGCACTTGAAAACACTGCCAAAGCAGTTCTCGACCTCGATGGTATTGGCATGTCAATCCTGACCATCTCGCACCGTTCAAAGGAGTTTGAGGCAATTATGGAGGAAACCAAAGCACTCTGGCGTGAATTGCTTCACATTCCAGAAAACTACCATATTCTTTTCCTGGGAGGCGGTGCAAGCTTACAGTTCTGCATGGTTCCATACAACCTACTCCAAAGCAAAGCTGCCTACCTTGATACTGGGGTATGGGCTAACAAGGCTCTGAAAGAAGCCAAACTTTTTGGTGAGGTTGTTACCGTTGCTTCCTCATCCGATAAGAATTACACATATATTCCAAAAGGGTTTACCATTCCAACCGATGTGGATTACTTCCATATTACCACCAACAACACAATATACGGAACTGAGATTAAGTATGATATGGATTCGCCGGTAACCCTGGTTGCCGATATGAGTTCCGATATCATGAGCCGTCCGGTTGATATTAAAAAGTATGGGTTGATTTACGGTGGCGCTCAAAAGAATGTTGGCCCTGCCGGCGTTACCTTTGTTATTATCCGTGAGGATATCCTGGGCAAAGTTGAGCGCAAGATTCCTACAATGCTCGACTACAGCACCCACATTAAAAATGGATCAATGTTTAATACACCTCCTTGCGGTGCAATATACACCATGCGCGAAACCCTTAAATGGCTTAAGGGAATTGGAGGCGTTGAAAAAATCAACGAGCTAAACAAGAAGAAGGCTCAACTACTCTACGATGCTATTGACAATAGCAAAATGTTTGTTGGAACTGCCGAAAAGGATTCGCGTTCTATTATGAACATTTGCTTTGTTATGAAACCTGAGTATAAGGATAAAGAGGAAGCTTTCATGGACTTTGCAAAGAAGGCCGGAATGGTTGGTATTAAAGGTCACCGCTCTGTGGGCGGCTTCCGCGCTTCAACCTACAACGCTTTGCCTATTGAAAGTGTTCAGGCTCTGGTTGACTGCATGAAGGAGTTTGAGAAGCAAAATGCTTAATTTAATATAAATGGGTTGAATGGGTTCATTCCTGTTCAGCCCATTTTTTTAGAATTAAGGTTTCATCATTTTCTCTCTTTAAGTATTTTTCAAATTAATAAGCCATTTTCCATGAGCCTTCATCAAACTTTGCTAGAAGGAATTGTGAAAAATGGATTTTGGAACAAAAGGTACCCAGGTATCTATAGGGCTCTATCGCAAAATGCTAGGATATTTCGGTTTTTTTATAGATGGGTTTAGGTTGGATAGGTGCAGTTCAGTGTATAACTTGAAGAAAGCAAAATGCTTGATTCATCTAAAAAGTCGACACGAAACCGAAGTAACCTAAAGAATTAAGGAGATTCATGAGTTTAATATCCTAATTCTGATTTCTGACCAATGAACCAATAAAGTAACTCAAAACTTAAAATCTATGACAAAAGTACTAGTGGCCACTGAGAAACCTTTTGCAAAGGTTGCTGTGGAAGGAATACGAAAAATTGTTGAGGATGCCGGGTTTGAATTGGTTTTGCTTGAAAAGTACACCGATCCTAACGATTTGGTTAAGGCTGTAGCCGATGTTGATGCACTTATCGTACGCAGCGATAAGGTTACCAAGGAAGTTGTTGATGCAGGTAAGAACCTGAAGATAGTGGTTCGTGCCGGTGCAGGTTACGACAACCTCGATTTGGCTGCTTGCACTGCTAAGGGAGTTGTGGCAATGAATACTCCTGGTCAAAACTCAAATGCAGTTGCTGAGCTAGCTATTGGCATGATGATCTATATGGCCCGTAACCTTTTCCAGCCCGGAACAGGCTCTGAGATTGCTGGTAAAAAATTAGGTATTCACGCCTATGGCAACGTGGGCAAACTGGTTGCCAAGTACGGAAAGGGATTTGGCATGGAGGTTTATGCCTTTGATCCTTTTGTTGATAAGGCAGTAATGGAAAAAGACGGTATTAAAGTGGTTGATAGCATCGAGATGCTTTACTCCTCGTGCGACTACGTTTCGCTTCACATTCCGGCCAACGATAAAACAAAAAAATCAATTGGTTACGACTTGCTGAGCAAAATGCCCAAGGGTGCCACCCTTGTGAACACTGCCCGTAAGGAGGTGATAGACGAGGAGGGCCTCAAAAAGGTTCTTGCCGAGCGTACCGATTTAAAGTATGCCACTGATATCATGGCCGACTGCCATGCTGAGCTGGTTGAGAAGTTCCCGGGCAGGGTATTTGCCACACCCAAGAAGATGGGTGCTGAAACCGCCGAGGCAAACATTAACGCAGGCTTAGCTGCTGCCCGTCAAATTGTGGCATTCATCAAGAATGGCGATAAAAATTTTCAGGTAAATAAGTAGTTGATACGTTAGGCGTTAAACGTTAAACGTTATCCGAATTAATTTAGGGATGGACCATAAGGAATTAGATGCTTGGAAAGTTGCCGTTGATTTATCAGTTGAGATATATTCCTTAACTCAGAGTTTTCCGAAAGAGGAAAATTTTGGGTTGGTCCAACAGATAAGACGTTCAACTATCTCGATACCATCTAATATCGCCGAGGGATGCGCTAGGGGTAGTTCAAAGGAAACCATAAATTTCCTTTATGTCTCTCTTGGCTCATTGGCTGAATTGGAAACGCAAATAATAATTGCTTCAAAATTGGGCTTTGTTAATGGAATCGATGAGCTTTTAAAAAAGTTGAACAAATTAAAGCAAGTTATTTTAGGATTAATTCGATATTTGAAAACCGTTTAACGTCTCACGTTTAACATTTAACGTTTAAATTATGGTAAAAATTAAAGCATTTAAGGGTATTCGTCCACCAAGGGAGATTGCAAAGGAGGTGGCTGCACGTCCGTACGACGTGCTTAATTCACAGGAAGCAAAAGCTGAAGCAGGGGAAAAATCGTTATTGCATATCACTAAACCCGAAATCGATTTTGATCCTATAATCGATGAGCACACCCAACAGGCTTACGATAAGGCGGTGGAGAACTTCCGCAAATGGAAGGAACGTGGCTGGTTGGTTCAGGACCCCAAGGATATGTACTACGTGTATGCCCAAACCATGGATGGTAGAACTCAGTATGGCCTGGTAGCTGCCTGCCATTTTGAGGATTACATGGAGGGACGTATCAAAAAGCACGAGTTAACTCGTCCAGACAAGGAAGAGGATAGAATGATTCACATCCGCATCCAAAACGCCAACATTGAGCCCGTTTTCTTTGCTTACCCCGCTCATAAGGAGATGGACGAGATTGTAACAAACGTAGTGACAAGCAAAAAACCGGAATACGATTTTGTTGCCGACGATGGCTTTGGCCACCATTTCTGGGTAATTGACGATGAGGCAACCATTAAGCGTATCACTGAAATATTTGCATCAATCCCTGCCCTTTACGTTGCCGATGGTCACCACCGTACTGCTGCTGCGGCTCGTGTGGGACTTGAGAAAAAGAATGCCAATCCTAACCACCGTGGCGACGAGGAGTATAATTACTTCCTTGCCGTAATATTCCCCGATAATCAGCTTAAGATTATTGACTATAACCGTGTAGTTAAGGATTTGAATGGTCTTACTCCAGAACAGTTCCTTCAAAAACTTAACGAAGGTTTTGTGGTTGAGGAAAAAGGCTCAGTGATTTACAAGCCGCAGCAACTACACAATTTCAGCATGTACCTGGAAGGTAAGTGGTATTCCCTAACCGCTAAACCTGGCACCTACAACGATAACGATCCCATTGGCGTTCTGGATGTTACTATCCTGTCGAACCTTGTGCTCGATCCTATCCTCGATATCAAGGATCTAAGAACCTCAAAGCGTATCGATTTTGTTGGCGGCATCCGTGGTTTAGGTGAGCTTAAAAAGAGGGTGGATAGCGGTGAGATGAAAGTGGCTTTTGCGCTTTACCCTGTTTCCATGAAGCAACTTATTGATATTGCCGATACAGGTAATATCATGCCTCCAAAAACCACCTGGTTTGAGCCTAAGCTTCGTAGCGGCTTGGTAATCCACGCCTTGGAATAGTGTAAAATGAAATTTTAACAGACTCAGCATTTGCTGAGTCTTTTTTTATCGCCATAGTTCAACAATCGTTTTCAAAATGGTGTAGCCTGTAGTGGAGCTAAGCCAAAAGTGTTTATTTTTGCATTAAACACTATGTAATCATGAGCATTCCTGAGCAACTAGAAAAAATCAAGAATGAATTACCACAGCATGTTAAGCTGATTGCTGTAAGTAAAACTCACCCCGTGAGTGTGATTATGGAGGCGTATAATGTCGGGCATAAAACTTTTGGCGAAAACAGGGTGCAGGAACTTATTTCAAAGTATGATGAAATGCCAAAAGATATTGAGTGGCATTTAATTGGGCACCTACAAACCAATAAGGTAAAATACATTGCTCCATTTGTGTCGCTTATTCATTCAGTCGATAGCTTAAAGTTGCTATCTGTAATTGATAAGGAAGCGCAAAAGTGCAATAGGGTTATTGACTGCTTGTTACAGGTTTACATTGCATCGGAAGAGACAAAGTTTGGCCTATCGGCCGATGAACTCCATGAACTACTTCAAAATCCGGAGTTTAAGCAGTTACAAAATGTTAGGGTATGCGGCCTTATGGGAATGGCAACATTTACTGACAATATGGAACAGGTTCGAATGGAGTTTAGGTTTCTTAAGAAGCTGTTCAACGAGGTTAAACAAACCTACTTCCAGAATCAACCCTGGTTTAAAGAGCTATCCATGGGTATGTCCAGCGATTACCGCATTGCAATTGAGGAGGGCAGCACCATGGTACGAATAGGAAGTAATATTTTTGGACACCGAAGCTATACCTAAACTAAATTTTTGTAAATTTCAATCGTATTCAAAAACCTTTAACCATGGCTAAACTAGAAACATCCTACTTGGGGCTATCGCTACGTTCACCGTTAATTGTCAGTAGTTCCGGGTTAAACTCATCGGTCGATCGCATTAAAAAATACCAAGAATTTGGTGCTGGTGCTATAGTGCTTAAGTCGTTATTTGAGGAGCAAATCCTCCATGAGGTAAATCACCTGGAAAAGTATTCCGATTATACCGAAGCAACCGATTACCTGAAGCACTATGTATCGGCCAACAATGTTCAGGAGTATATAAACCTAATCAAAAATGCAAAGCAATCGGTTGATATCCCAGTAATTGCTAGTATAAACTGCCTGAGCGATAACCAATGGCTATCGTTTGCCTCACGTATTCAGGAGGCTGGAGCCGATGCGCTTGAAGTAAATATTTACTACTTGCCGCTCGACCCTAAGCGTAAGGCTGAGGAGTATGAGCAAGTTTACAATAGCATTGCAGAGAAACTGCAAAAGGTTATAACTATCCCTGTTGCATATAAGTTAGGATCGCACTTTACCAATCCCTTAAATGTGGTTGAGCACCTTCGCTACCGGGGAGCCAAAGGGGTTGTACTTTTTAATCGGTTCTTTGAGCCCGATATCGACATTCATGCAATGAAGGTGGTGCCCGCCGACATTTTCAGCAATCCATCGGATTTGCGATATACCCTAAGGTGGGTAGCCATAGCCAGCCATTTGATTCCTGAAATTGACATATCGGCTTCAACAGGTGTTCACGATGGCGAGGCCTTAGTAAAGATGCTACTAGCAGGTGCCAAGTCGGTTCAAGTTTGCTCTGCTATTTACCGAAACGGGCCTAAGCATATAGAAGTTATGCTCAATACCCTTACAGAATGGATGAACCAGAAAGGCTTTAAAACGATATCCGATTTCAGGGGTAAGCTTAATGTTGGCTCCATTGCCGACCCAACGCAGTACGAGCGAAGCCAGTTTATGAAGTATTTTTCAAACTACGAATAAAAATGAAAGAACCGCCAACTGGCGGTTCTTTTTTTATAGTTCATCCAGTAATTTCACCAACTCTTCAATTAGGGGTTTAGTTTCAGCGTTATCCCCTTTGACGGATTTGATTTTGGCTTTCAAATCGTTAAGTTGCTCTCCGTTCAAATTCTCGGTCATGTTTTCAATCACGGTAAAAGCCTCGAGGCAAGCCTGGTAATTGCCGTGTTCCATTATGTCGATAAAAGTATCGACGTAAGGAGTAAAGTCCAGGCGGCTTTGCCAGCAAACCGAAACCAACAGGTGAATATCTTTCGACCTCTTGTTTTGCCTTATTGCCTCAACTATTGTATCAATACTCGATTTGTTTTTTAGGTCAACCAGGAAGTTTACAACCTCGTTCTTCAACTTTTCCGAACGCGTGCTGAAAAGCAAGCTAAGTATTGTTGGAAGCATATAGTCCTCACCGGTTTCCCTCAATTCAGTAAGCAAACCAATAATTGCCTCGTCGGAACTCGCTTCGATAGTCTTTTGGAACTGTTCTGCCTTGTTGGGCTGCATAGGGTTTAAAATTTTTTACAAAGGTATTGCTTTTGGTTTTACTTTGGTTTTAAAATCATTTGTTTACCTAAAAAATTGAGACTGGATATTGATTTTGATAAAATTATAGTATATTTACTTGTCGATTGTTGAAAATTTAAACCCAAAGGTTCCATTATGCATAAAGGATCGAAAAGAATACTTCTCCTATCGGCTATGGCTGCTATGGCCGTGCTTGCCATTTCGTGTAAATGCAATAGGGAATCGGAGCAGATGCTCCAGGTATCCGAAGAGCAGGGTGCTGCCGATAGCGCTTTGGTTAGTAGCATTGAATCGGTTAAACAGATTTTTTACTCGTTGCCATCGCCGCTGGAAACTGCAATGATACTTAAGCGCTCAGGGGCAACATACAATGAGGAGTTGCTCAATCCCATAGAGAACGCATCAAAATACAATACTACCAAGAGCATGGCGCTTAACCTGGGCATTTATAGCACCGATTTGAGCTATGCAAGCCTTTTTGACCAAACCCAGGCCACCATTAAGTATATGACCGTTTCAAAGAAAATGGCAGAGGGTTTAGGAATTTTAAATGCAATTGACAATTCGGTAATTGAGAAGCTGGAGGAGAATATCAATAACCGCGATGTTATCCTAGAGACCATATCGGAAACATTCCTCAACACCAACTCCATCCTGGAGGAGGACGATAGGGTAGCTGTCGGTTCTATTATTCTTGTTGGTGGATGGATTGAGGGCCTTTACATTGCCACCTCGCTGGTTGAGGATATCAATAAGGTTGATAACGAAATGGTCGATCGCATTATCGATCAGAAGTTATCGCTACAAACCGTTCTTAAACTTCTGGAGCAAAGCAATAGCAATGCCGATGTTAGGGAGCTGTATTCCGATATGCTTGAACTTGAAAAGGTATACAACGATGTAAAAATCACAGTATCGGATGTAAAAGTTATACAGGATGGAAAATCGAAGGTTGCTACACTGAAATCGAAGAATGTTACAACCGTAAGCCCTGAAGCTTTTAAAAAGCTTAAAACAAAAGTGATTGAATTGCGTAATAAATACACAGCATAAAATGGTTCGTATGAGATCATCGATTTATATACTTGTTTCGGCAGTTGTTCTATTTCTTGCACTCCCTTCGTCGTCCAATGCTCAGTGTAAGAACTTTGCCAAAAAGATATGTAGGCTTGAACTTTCGCCCTATGTTCACGATGGTAACTACAATGCAGCAATACTAACCGAGGGTGAAGATGCTGAACTTTTCAAGACCTTCTATGCTGGTCAGCAGTATCGCATATCCGTTTGCGGCTCTGAAACTCTTAGTAAGATTGAGTTTATGGTAATGGATGTTGACCGTAAGGTGTTATACACAAATGCTAAAAACAATTTTGCCACCTCATGGGATTTCAAGGTTGAAAATACCCAACAGCTCATAATCCTTGTTAAGGTGCCTGTATCATCAGGTAAAAATGAGGAGTTGAAGAGTGGGTGTGTGGCTATTATGTTTGGCCTTAAAACTGACTAATCAATTACGGCTTAATAGACATTTTTCAGGCTGGCATAGTGTTTAACTCCAATAAATATCGAACTTTGGAGAATTTGAAAGCCTTGAATGGAAGATTTGCTTTTTTTGCTAAGTGTCAAGCTGAAAAAAAACTATTAAATGAGTTTTCGAAGGCATCTGCTCTTGGAATTGTCAATAAATAAAGGCTGACGAGTGTCAGCCTTTATGACCATTCCAGTCGGTCAGGATATTCCTGACAGGTTGCTCTCCAGCAGAGCCTGTTTCTGCTTACCTGACATACAAATCTATTAATACTATTTGCTTCTTTCGAAAAACATTAAAATAAAAAGCCTGAAAAATGTCCATTAGAACAAACTACCTAAAAAATAGCCTGAATTTTGTCCATTACGCCTCAATTACTTACATAAATAATAAAAGCCGCTTTAGGCGGCTTTTTTGTTGCTATACCTAATGGTTAAGCTTAGCAGAGAGGAACTTACCCGTGTAGGAGTTATCCATCAAGGCAAGTTGTTCTGGCGTGCCTGAAAAAATTAAGTGTCCACCATTATCGCCACCCTCTGGACCTAAATCAATAATCCAGTCGGCGCACTTAATAACCTCAAGGTTGTGTTCCACCAGAACAATGCTATGTCCCTTTGCAATTAGGGCATCAAAGGCACTTAACAGCTTTTTAATATCGTTAAAATGCAGGCCAGTGGTAGGCTCGTCAAAAATGAAAAGGATAGGTTTATCGGTATTCTCTTTGAGCAGGAACGATGCTAGCTTAACCCTTTGGCTCTCGCCACCGCTAAGGGTGCTCGACGATTGCCCTAGTTTGATGTAGCCTAAACCTACATCCTGCAGAGGCTTTAGCTTTTCAACGATTTTCTTTTCAAGGCTTCCTTTGCCTTTCTCAAAGAACTCTATGGCCTGGTTAACAGTCATTTCCAGTAAGTCATACACATTGGCATTCCTATACCTTACCTCAAGGATGTCGTCCTTAAAACGTTTACCGTGGCAGCTCTCGCAGGTTAGGGTTAGGTCGGCCATGAACTGCATCTCCACGTGAATAACCCCTTCGCCCTGGCACTCCTCGCAACGGCCACCATCAATGTTAAAGGAGAAATGCGATGGGCCGTAACCGTTACTTTTGGAATAGGGCTGTTCTGAAAGCAGCTTGCGGATTTCGTCCCACGCTTTGAGGTAGGTAACAGGGTTGCTGCGCGATGATTTGCCTATGGGGTTTTGGTCAACCATTTCCACACCGGAAATAAGACGAATATCGCCAGCTATGCAGTCGTGCTGGCCTGCCCGCTCGCCACTCCCAGTAATTTCCTTGAGTAGGGCAGGGTATAGTATTCCCTTAACCAAGCTCGATTTGCCCGAACCGCTCACCCCTGTAACCACTGTGAGGGTGTTTAACGGAAACTTTACATCAATATTCTTCAGGTTATTCTCGCGTGCCCCTTTTACCTCAATATAGCTATTCCACTTGCGACGCTTAAACGGAACTTCAATTTTTTCGGTTCCGTTCAGGTATTTAGCGGTAAGACTAGTGGATGCAGAGTTGATTAGGCTTGGCTCTCCGGCAAAAACCACCTCACCTCCAAGTAGGCCTGCATGCGGCCCAATATCGATAATGTAATCGGCATTGCGCATTATGTCCTCATCGTGCTCTACCACTAGCACAGTATTTCCCAGATCACGCAGATTTTTAAGAACATCGATAAGTAGATGGGTGTCGCGGGGATGCAGACCAATACTAGGCTCATCAAGTATATAGAGCGACCCCACTAAACTGCTGCCAAGCGATGTGGCAAGGTTAATGCGTTGCGACTCACCCCCGGAAAGGGTAGCGGACAAACGGTTAAGGGTTAAATAACCTAACCCAACATTAACCATGTATCCTAAACGGTTTCGAATCTCTGTTAACAAACGTTTTGCCACTGTGACATCGTGCTCATCCAACTCGATGTTCATAAAGAACTCGTAAAGCTCTTCAATCTGGATGTTAACTAACTCCTGAATGGTGTAACCAGCCACCTTTACATACGATGCTTCAGGTCTAAGACGTCCACCCTTACAAACCGGGCATGTGGTTTTGCCCATGTAGCGTGAGAGTAAAACTCGGTATTGTATTTTGTATCGTTTTTCCTCAAGCTCCGCGAAGAAATCGTAAATACCCTTGAAGTGCCTTGTGCCATTCCAAAGCAATGCTTTCTGCTCCTCAGTTAATTTGTGGTATGGGGTGTGGATAGGTAGGTTATACGCCGATGCATACTCAATTACTCTGTCCTTATACCAACCCATTGACTCGCCTCGCCAGCACGCAATAGCATCCTCGTAAATGGAAAGGCTTTTGTTGGGGACTACCAAATCCTCGTCTATGCCAATTACCTTGCCGTAACCCTCGCATTTTGGGCAAGCACCAAGTGGATTGTTGAAGTTGAAAAGATGCTCGGTGGGCTGTTCGAATTTTATCCCATCGAGTTCATATAGGTTCGAGAATTGCTCCTCCCGTATTCCTTCGTCGGTTTCGATAGAAAGAATGCAAAAACCATTTCCTTCTGCGTAAGCGGTTTGAACCGAATCGGCTATCCGGCTAATAAAATCTTCATCTACCGAAACGGCAAATCTATCTATTATCAACCTTGTGTTGGCAGCAGCCAAATCGACAAGTTCACGGTTTTGAGCATCATCAATCCTAATCACTTTACCGTTAATATCAATTCGGGTAAACCCTTCGCGGTTTAGTTCCTCAAGCTTCAGCTTGATATTGCCGTTAACGGCAATAGGTGCTAAAAGGGTCATGCGTGTTCCCTGCTGATGGGCACTGATAAAGTTTACAACATCGGTAACCGAGTGACGCTTAACCTCGCGGCCCGAAATGGGAGAGTATGTTTTTCCGATACGGGCGTAAAGTAACTTAAGGTAATCGTAAATCTCAGTGGATGTGCCTACGGTAGAGCGGGGATTTCGGGTGTTAACTTTTTGCTCAATGGCAATGGCCGGCGGAATACCGCTAATAAGGTCAACCTCAGGCTTACTCATCCTACCAAGGAATTGACGGGCGTAAGCCGATAGGCTCTCAACGTATCGCCTTTGCCCTTCGGCATAAATGGTATCGAATGCTAACGATGATTTTCCGGAACCCGATACACCCGTAATAACTACCAGCTTGTTACGGGGAATATCTACATTGATATTCTTAAGATTATGAACCCTTGCGCCTTTTACCGATATTACCTTTTCGTGCTTTTGCATTGATGAAATGGAAAAATGTAACCTACAAAGGTATTACTTCAAAACCATTTTTTTATGATGCTTGTTCAAATTCTCTGAAATTATAGTTTCCTTCACAAGTCTCCTTGTTTTGAATATCTCTGCCAACCCTTTCATCATAACTTTGAAAAATGGTGTAACTAAATGGAAATCTAATTTATGTCTTTTTATCCTATAACCTCAAACCTTTAACCTCAAGCCTTGAACTTTTATTCCCGCTAATGCGGAACAGGCTCTTTATCCTTTATCCTTTATCCTTAATATCTCTCTTGCCATTAGCCCCTCGTTAAAGAGTAAGTCAATAATGCTGAGGTTGGGAGTAAACCCAAAGCGATGTTCAAAAACCTGAAAGTATGGTAGGGTAGCGTGCAAGCTGGTTTCAGGCATTTTAGCCTTTGGGCTAATTGCGTAACGTAAATCCAATACTCCTTCGGGTTCAACTTTATGAAAGGTACTTGTAAAATTGATATTAACGGGTAGCTCAAGGAAGTCCAAAATTGCCTTTAGGAGTTCATTGTTGAACTCCCACAGGGTATTGAAAGGGTTGCTGTAAAAGGGCTTTAGTACATCGGCAATAAATTCGAAATATGCGGAAGTTCGGTAAGCCGATTCGATGGCACGCCAATGATTCCTGTTCCAACCGGTAGAGTAATCAATAATAACTTCGGTTATACCGGTATGATTGCCCTTTGGTTTTATTACAGGGATTACAAGGGGTAATGGACCGTTTGCGCTGAGTATTACGCATCGGTTACGGTAGGTTTGTTTAAGGTAAGTTTCATGTGCCTCAATAATAATTCTATCGGCACTAAGTAAGGCGGACATGTAATGAACCGGCGGTAAATACGCTGTGCTAAGTAGTATGGTTTTACTGGACATTGTACGCTTTTATTGAACTAAAAAACCTGTTGCGGGTGCCATTCCCCTCCAACAGGTTTTTATGTAGCCATTGTTTAGCCTATTTAATGGTTGTAAACATACGCTTAAAGCGAATATTGGCAGGAAAACGTTTATCCTTATCGAGCGATAGCCAAATAAACGAAGCTTTTCCTACCACATGGTCTTCGGGTACAAATCCCCAAAAACGGCTGTCGGCCGAGTTATGTCGGTTATCGCCCATCATGAAATAGTAATCCATCTTAAATGTATAAGAGTTTGCTGGTTCACCATTAATATAAATAGTGCCATTTTCAACCCTCAGGTCGTTGTTCTCGTAAACATCAATAATGCGTTGGTAGAGTGGCAGGTTATCGGTGGTGAGGGTAACGGTTGCACCTTTTTTGGGTATCCATAGGGGCCCAAAGTTATCCTCGTTCCATTTATAGCGGGGATCGTGGGGGAAAATTAACTTCCACATTACTGTGGAGTCAGTATTCTCGTTTCGGGTTATTTCAGTTATATTGCTAAAGGTTTTAAAACGTTCCAGCATTTCCTCGGTTAACGGAAGGATGTAAACCGATTCCTGCGCATTGTAGTTGATATCGGAACGGGCAATACCCATTTCTTCAAACCGTATTGGGTTAATGGTAGAGCCATTAGTTCTTATCTGGTAGTTATACTGTCTTTTACCAATCTTTGCCTGCTCTTTGCCATTAACAAAAAGGCTACCATGGATAACCTGAATGGTGTCGCCGGGAATGCCAACGCAACGCTTGATATAGTTCTCGCGTTTATCAACAGGGCGGTAAATAATATCATAGTTTTGACGGATGTAGTCGCGTCCATAAATTCTTGCCAGGGTGTAGTAACTTGAATTCTGATCCTGCAGGCAGACCGTATCGCCTTCGGGGAAGTTGAATACAACCACATCGTTGCGTTTTATCTGACCAAAACCAGCAATACGCTTATAAGGCCAACGGGGCCACTCAATGAACGACTTGGTGTATTTTGTAAAAGGCAGGGTGTGATGAACAAATGGGAATGAAATTGGCGTGTTGGGTAGTTTAGGCCCGTAGGCAACCTTACTCACAAATAGGTAGTCGCCCACCAGCAACGATTTCTCCATCGATGATGTTGGTATGGTGTATGCCTCAATAAAAAACATTCGGATTAGGGTTGCCGCAACAACTGCAAATATTATGGCATCAACCCATTCAATCAGAACGGTCTTCTTTTGTCCGCGCTTCTTCCAGAATGTCCAGTTTACTTTTTGGGTGATGTAGAAGTCGAAAATGATAGGTAATCCAAGAAGCAGCCAGTAGTTGCCAATCCATACTACCCAGAGTATAAAAATTATGGCTGCAAATGTAAATCGGAAATACTTGTTTTTTAGGAAATCTTTTACTTTTTGAAACATGGTATTGTGGTTTAGTCAAGTTTAAGCAAATCGTCCATGCTGTAAAATCCCTTGCGGGAGCTGAGAAACTCAGCGGCTAATACCGCTCCAAGTGCAAATCCTCTGCGACTCTTAGCCTCGTGCTTTAGAGTGATGATATCCTGTTCGGATGTAAAGGTCACAATGTGAGTACCGGGAACTTGACCCTCTCGAATTGCCTCAATTGGGATTTTTCTCTCTGCACTATCGGGGATTAAGCTCCAGCCTTCGTATGCCTTCATTTGGTTGCACAGTGTATTGGCAATGGTTATGGCAGTACCGCTTGGAGCATCAAGCTTTTGGGTGTGGTGTATTTCGGTTATTGATGGTTGATACATTCCTATCCTGTCAAGTATGGAAGCAATGTAATTATTCAGCTTGAAAAAGATGTTAACACCAATGCTATAGTTTGATGCGTAAAACAACGTTCCCTCGCCATTGCGGGCCTTGTTAACCATGATTTCAAGTTGGTTGTTCCAGCCGGTTGTTCCTGATACCACAGGAATTCCAGCATCGAAACAGGCTTGAATGTTTTGCATGGCTGTGCTCGGCGAGGTGAATTCAATGGCTACATCGGAATTTTTTAGGTTTTCAGTGTTAAGGTCATTGATGTTATCCTTGTCAATTCTCAGGACAATGGTATGCCCACGCTCAAGGGCAATAGCCTCAACCTCATGCCCCATTTTACCGTAGCCAATTAATGCAATTCTTAGCATTTTGTTTAACACCTTATTTTTGCCTGCAATTTATTAAAAGATGACGAGAAATGATATAAACAGCAGCAAGTTAATCAAAATTAACAAAAAAAGGGGCATTTAGCCCCTTTAACCTTATTCTGTTTTACTGGTTACTTTACAGAATCAACAATAGCTTTAAAAGCCTCAGGGTGGTTCATGGCCAAATCAGCCAAAACCTTGCGGTTAATAGCAATCCCTTTCTGGTTGATTTTGCCCATGAATTCGGAGTAGGTCATACCATACTCACGAACTGCAGCGTTAATACGCTGAATCCATAGGGCACGGAATTCAATCTTTTTCTTCTTACGGTCGCGGTAAGCATAGGTCAAACCTTTTTCCAAGGTGTTCTTTGCAACCGTCCAAACATTACGACGCGCAAGGAAATTTCCCTTCGTCTGTTTAAGAATTTTTTTTCTGCGCTTGCGCGATGCTACTGCATTTACTGAACGTGGCATTTTTTTACGATTTTTGAATGATTAGCGGTTCAACGTTTTTGAACTCTTAGTGGCTAATTCATTCTGTTAAACATTAAAGTAAACTAACACACAAACTAAAAGAAAACAAAACTACTTCAAGCCAAGCATTGCCTTAACATGCCCTTCATCGGCCTTGTCAACCAAAGCAACGTGAGTTAAATTCCTCTTTTGCTTGGTTTCCTTTTTAGTCAAAATGTGACTCTTGTAGGCGTGTTTTCTTTTAATCTTACCTGTTCCGGTTAAAGCAAAACGCTTTTTTGAACCAGAATGAGTCTTTGTTTTTGGCATTCTACACTGTATTTATTTGATTACTAATGGTTTATTATTTCTTCTTTGTGCTTTTTGGGGATACTATCATAATCATTCGTTTCCCCTCAAGCTGGGGCAACTGCTCTACTTTGCCATACTCCTCAAGGTCTTGGGCAAAACGCAAAAGTAGTATTTCGCCTTGCTCCTTGAAAAGAATGGAACGTCCCTTAAAGAACACGTAGGCTTTCACCTTAGCACCTTCCTGAAGGAAATTGATGGCATGCTTCAACTTGAAGTTGTAATCGTGATCATCGGTATTGGGCCCAAACCTAATTTCCTTAACCACAATTTTTTGAGCGTTAGCCTTAATTTCCTTTTGCTTCTTCTTGAGCTGGTAAAGGAACTTCTGATAGTCCAGTATTTTACAAACCGGGGGATCGGCCTTATCAGAAATCATTACCAAGTCTAACTCCATCTCCTCGGCCATTTGACGTGCCTGGCTAATGGGGTAAATGCCCGGATTCTCAATGTTTTCGCCAACCAGTCGAACGGTCTTAGCCCGAATTTCTTCGTTTATCGGGTAAGTGTCGATATCCGACTTTTTGTTGATATTAGGTGCTGCTATAGTTTTGCCCTCCTAACGTTTAGTTAATACTAAATTTCCTTAAGCTGATTATCAATTTCAGCCTTTATATGGTTTACAAACTCTTCAAGTTTCATTTGGCCTTTATCGCCTTCGCCTTGAACACGAACAGCAACAAGGTTGGCTTCCTGTTCCTTTTCGCCAACAATTAAAAGGTAAGGGATTCGGCGTAACTCGTTGTCCCTTATCTTTTTACCTATCTTCTCGTTGCGGTCGTCAACCAGGCTGCGAATATCGTAATTATTTAGGAATTTTGAAACACTTTTTGCATAATCGTTAAATTTTTCGCTAATGGGTAGCACTACAACCTGGTCGGGTGTTAGCCATAGCGGGAATTTACCGCCTGTATGCTCAATAAGTACGGCAACAAAGCGTTCCATCGACCCAAAGGGAGCGCGGTGTATCATAATGGGGCGGTAACGCTTATCATCAGCGCCAATGTACTCCAGCTGGAAGCGCTCGGGCAGGTTGTAGTCAACCTGGATGGTGCCCAACTGCCACTTGCGGCCAATAGCATCGCGAACCATGAAGTCGAGTTTTGGGCCATAGAATGCAGCCTCACCAAGTTCGGTTACGGTTTTTAGGCCTCGTTCTGCTGCCGCCTCAACTATAGCCTTTTCAGCCTTTTCCCAATTCTCGTCAGAGCCTATGTATTTTTCTTTATTATTCGGGTCGCGTAGCGATATCTGTGCGGTGTAATCTTTAAAATCGAGAGTTTTAAAGATATATAGAACAATATCGATAACCTTTACAAACTCTTCCTTGAGCTGGTCGGGCCTACAGAAGATATGTGCATCGTCCTGGGTAAATCCACGAACACGGGTTAAGCCGTGCAATTCACCGCTTTGTTCGTAACGGTAAACAGTTCCGAACTCAGCTAGCCTGAGCGGAAGATCTTTGTATGAACGCGGTTTGGATTTGTAAATTTCACAGTGATGGGGGCAGTTCATGGGTTTAAGAAGGAATTCCTCGCCTTCCTGTGGAGTAGTTATGGGACGGAAACTATCCTTCCCATATTTTGCCCAGTGGCCCGATGTTTCGTAAAGCTCTTTTTGGCCAATGTGCGGGGTAATTACCTGCTCATACCCGTATTTCTTTTGAACGCGTTTAAGGAACATCTCTAAGCGCTCGCGAAGTTGAGCACCCTTGGGTAACCATAATGGTAAACCAGGGCCAACACTGGGCGAGAACATAAATAGTTCTAAATCCTTGCCAATTTTACGGTGGTCGCGTTTTTTTGCTTCCTCAAGCAGGGTCAGGTATTCGTCGAGCTGTTTCTTTTGGGGGAAGGTGATACCGTAAATGCGGGTAAGCATTTTATTTTTTTCATCGCCACGCCAGTATGCGCCTGCAATGCTGAGCAACTTTATGGCTTTAATGTAGCCCGTATTCGGAAGGTGTGGTCCACGGCAAAGATCAGTAAATTCGCCCTGGGTGTAGAACGATATGGTTCCATCCTGTAGATCCGATATAAGTTCCACCTTGTAAGGATCGCCCTTTTCCTGGTAGGTCTTAAGCGCTTCGGCTTTTGAAATCTCACTGCGAACGATGGGTTGCTTTTGCTGGGCAAACTCCATCATTTTTTGCTCAATCTTAGGTAAATCCTCTTCCGATATGGTGTGTCCGTTAAAATCGATATCATAGTAAAACCCATTCTCAATGCTTGGGCCTATTCCCAGCTTAACGCCGGGGTAAAGCGCTTCAACGGCCTGGGCCATAAGGTGTGCCGATGAGTGCCAAAAGGCATGTTTTCCCTCTGGGTCGTCCCACTTGTGTAGCTTAACGGTGGCATCAGTTTCAATGCCACGGGTAAGGTCCCACACTTCACCATTAACCGATACCGATAAAACATCGGCTGCTAAACGTTCCGAAATGCTTTTGGCTATTTCAAGTCCGGTAACACCTTTGGGGTATTCCCGCACGTTCCCATCAGGAAAAGTTATTTTAATCATAACAGTAGAATATCAATTCAAAATGACTTGCAAAATTATAAAAATATTTCATACCACATTCATGCGTGGTTGGGCTTGTTTAATAAAACAACAATTGTTGAGTTATTGTTTGGGGTTAACCTGATTGGTTTTACCCTTTTTCTTTAATGAAAACTTTGATTCTTCGCCTTTTACCAGACGCTCGATATTCTTTTGATGGGTGAATAGCATTAGGATTGCCAGTATAAAGGCAAAAGTAATAAGCGATGGGTTAGTGGTGCGGTAAACAAAAATCAGAACCAGTGGGAACGAAAATCCTGCAATCATGGAGCTCAACGAAACGTATCGGGTGATTAGCACCGATACTATCCAAATTCCAAATACTATCAAAGTGGCGTAGGGGTGAAGGGCAAAAACAACACCCGATAGCACTGCCACACCCTTTCCCCCACGGAACTGAGCAAAAATGGGGAATATATGGCCAAGCAAAGCTGCAATTCCCAAAAACAACTGAAAGTTTATAAACATTCCTGTTTTAGGGATATAGAAATCGGTTAGGTATAGCAGACGAACTGCAAGGTAACCTTTAAGCACATCGACTATAAAGACCGATATTCCAGGAATAAGACCAAGCACCCTGATGGTGTTTGTTGCACCGGCATTACCACTGCCATGCTCCCTAACATCGATTCCGTAAAAAATTTTTCCTACCCAAACCGATGTAGGTATAGAGCCTAAAAGATATGCCGCAAGTATTACGGCAATTTTGAGCATAGTTTCCATGCTGCAAAGATACAAACTTTGATGGCGAAAGAATATCTATTTATATCGATTTTTAAATTTCAAATTCTGTAAATGATTGATTAATAGTTGATAATAATATATGCTTTAGGTTGTGATTAATATTTTTTAACCGCAATGCAGGTTGATTTAAATAATTTGGGTAGGGACATTTCCCTACTCAACAAGGCTAATAAGCTGCTCCTTGTTAAGGAGTATCATCGGATTATTGGAGTTGACAAATTCGTGGGCAAGGTTTTCCTTGTGGGCTTGCAGCTTTACAATTTTCTCCTCCACCGTGTTTCGTGTAATAAAACGGTAAACAAACACACTCTTGGTTTGCCCTATTCGATGCGCGCGCGATGCTGCCTGCATCTCGGCGGCAGGATTCCACCATGGGTCAAGAATAAAAATGTAATCTGCTGCGGTTAGGTTTAGTCCAACACCGCCGGCTTTAAGCGAAATCAAAAAGATTTTCTTTTCAGGATTGTTCTGGAACCCTTCCACTACATCGCTTCTATCGGTTGTTGAACCGGTTAGCATTTCGTAACCTATACCGTTGTTTTGTAAGTAGGTTTCAACCTGTGCCAGATGTTTAACAAACGATGAGAATATGAGTATCTTATGGTTTTCAGCAATTACGCTTTCAATCATTTGCGTAACCTCCTCAAATTTACCCGACGACAGGTTTGAGTATTCATCGAGCATGGCCGGGTGGTTGGCCAGCTGACGCAAACGGGTGAGCGCTGAAAGAACATTGATGGTTGACGATTCAGGTTTACTCTGTTCCAGGGAGTCAAGTATCAACCTGCGGGCTTTTGATTTCTCCGCCTCATAGGCTTTGCCCTGCTCGTCGGTCATCTCACAGTAGATGATTTGCTCGGTAAGGGGTGGTAACTCCTTGGCAACTTGCTCCTTGGTGCGGCGCATTACCAGGGGTTCAATGAGCTTTTTTAGCTGTTTCTGCTTTTCGGCGTCATTCTTGCGCTCAATGGGAATGGCAAATTCCTCACGGAATACCTTAAGGCCGCCGAGCATCCCACGGTTTAGGAAGTTCATTTGCGACCATAGGTCAAATAGGTTATTCTCAATAGGTGTTCCGCTAAGGCACAAGCTCTTCTTTGTCTTAAGCAACAGAACGCATCTGTATATTTTAGATGCAGGGTTTTTAATGGTTTGGCTCTCGTCCAACACCACGTAGCGGAATGCAAAGTCCTTGAAAAGGTCAATGTCGTTCCGTATGGTGCCGTAAGAAGTTATCACAACATGGTTTTGCTGAAATATTTTGTGGCTCTTGTCGCGTTGGGTTCCATGGTGAATGCCAACTTTAACCTGTGGCGCAAACTTTTCGAACTCTTTTTGCCAGTTGTAAATTATTGACGTGGGAGCAACAACCAGCGAACAGTGTTCCTGTCCGGTTTTAAAATCGTTGGCCTCAAGTTCCGATAGTAAAAGTGTTATGGTTTGTAATGTTTTTCCAAGGCCCATGTCGTCGGCAAGACAGCCATTCAAGCCGTTTTCAACCAATGTTTTTAGCCAGGCAAAACCAAGAGTTTGGTATTCGCGTAGTTTTGCCTGAAGGCCATGGGGTAGGGTTACCCCTTTGGCGTTAATATTTTTTAGTTTTTCTGCGAAACTTGAAATACTCTGGGTTTCTAGGCTACTGCCTGCAATAATTGCTGCCGATGCTTTAGACAGCTTAATGCTTTCGCCTTCCTCCTTGCCAAGCATAAGAATGGTTCTGTACTTGGCAAACCACTCATCGGGTAAAATGAAAACCTGACCGTTGGGGAGGGTGAACTCGCGAATGTTCTTAACTATATGCTTGCGAAAGTAAACAAAGGGGATTTCAAATTCGCCAATACGAACCATGCCGTAAAGGTCGAACCAATCGATACTTTCGGTAAGCCTCAAATTAAGGTCAAAGCCACTTAAGTAATAATTTGTTTGCCTAAACTTTTGATGAATCTCAAAACCTTCGTCCTGTAACAGCTTATAGTTGGTATTCAGCCATTCTATCACCTGGTAATGGTCAAACTCGCCATTTTCGGGTTTACCTGGAAAGTACTCGTTTTCTCCCACCTTTGTTAGGCGCCAGGTTTTAATAAGCTGTTGTTTAATTTTTTCTTCCTTCTCGGGGTTGCGGGTAAGCCGGGTAAACGTGTATGAGTTATTACGGAACGATAGCTTTACCTCATTAACAGCAGGCGTATTTGCCGAAATAACCTTATTCCTATACTGAAAGCTAAGGGTGAGACAGGCTCCGCCTGATAGGCGCTCATCGAGCGTGAGTATGGGTTTAGGCCTGTTTTTTTGTTCGTTGATTTCAAATCCCACGGCTTCCACCTGGTTGCTTCTAACAGCATTCAGCACAAAGGTTTCCATATACTTTTGTACCGATTGCTGGGGTATTGTAATAAACTGCTTGGTCATGTAGGGTACAAACTTTCGGCCATCAATACCTTCAACCTTATATATGCCATTTGCAACCCGAATTAAGCATGGTTCAACCGTAAGTAATTCAAACACACCGGGCAATAAAGTTAAAATGGAAGATTGATGTTGAATCTTCAGGGAATACTTCATGCCAAGCTCATCAAGCTCGAACCTGAATATGGGCGATGCAACATCGGTATGGTAGGTTAATTGCTTTTCCTTGTAAATGTTATTGGCGTTACGCTCTCTGATGTATATCGGGATATTGGCCGATGCAGCTTTTTCAACGGCCTTACATACTCTTCGGTCAATGTAGTTCCTGATGTAGCTGTTTAGGTTTTCGTCGCTTTGAACTTTTTGTAGAAGTTCGTTGAATGTTTTTGCATCGCGTCCAAATAGCTTCATGAGACTTTTTTCGGATATTTCCTGAATGCTACGTATTATTTCCGATTGGTCGGTTGTAATCCTGTCGGAATGAATAACTGCTGAATCGACAATAACATTCTTTTCAATTTTATAGGTATCATCGCTGATTGGATTGATAAGATAGGCTCCTGCCACCAAACCCAACTCCCTGTGCCTATGCAAAGCAATCGCAAAGATGTATTGTGTATCAGTTGAATCCATTTAGGCTATTTTACTGCAATTTTAACAAAAATATGCGTAGCTTAATGTTTTTTATGTGTCAATTTTTACTTTCTTCGTTTTAAAACAGCATTAGGCATAGGGTTTGAATTGATTGATTTGTGTATTTTTGTAGTTTGTATTCGGACCCATTTCGGAATAACATTTTCATAAAACTACTTGCAATGATTAAAAGAATACTTGCACTCCTAACTCTGGTATCATTTTCCTACATTTTGTTTTCGCAGGAAGTAGAGGTAAAAATATCAAAGGATAAGGTACGTGTCGATGGGAAAACGTACTTTGTTCATATAGTCCAGCAGGGTGAAACGCTATACTCTATCAGTAAGGCTTATGGCGTAAGCCAGTCAGACATTGCGATAAACAACCCCGATATATACGCAGGGTTAAAGGTGGGACAAGCTCTAAAAATACCGGCTAAAGTGAAGAAAACCCAAACCGACGAGGATTATATCTACCACATTGTTAAACGCAAGGAAACCCTTTTTGGCATTTCAAGAATGTACAATGTGAGTATGGATGATATACTACAGTTGAACCCTGAAGCAAGGGAAGGGTTAAAGATAAGTCAAACCCTTCGCATTCCCAAAAAGCAGATAAGCGATATTGAGCAGCAACCCGCTGTTGATTCGGTAGAATTTATTTTGCACGAGGTGCAACCCCGCGAAGGCTTATTCGCAATTTCCAGGAAATACGGTGTTTCACCCAAAGAGATTGAGTATTACAACTACGACTTAATCAAGGATGGCTTAAAGCTTGGGACGACCCTTCGGATACCCAAACCCAAATTGGTACCTGTTCCTGAGGCTGTTGAGGCCAAAGTTAATACCGATGGGCTGGAGAAAGCATCGCCCTGCAGTAATAGCTACACCTACGATGGTCATCCGTATAATGTCGCATTGCTATTGCCCTTTACTCAAACCAGCAGCCAAACCCAGGTTGAGGTTGATGATGTTGACCCAAAAGATGTTCAGGACCCCACAGGGCAGTTAACTCAAATAACACAGGTTTCGCTTGAATTCTACGAGGGGTTCCTGTTAGCCCTTGATACCTTAAAAAAGTTGGGCATTTCGGTAAACCTAAACGTGCGCGACACAAAGCGCTCGCCACAGGAGGTTGCTAAAATTCTGAATAGCACTGATATTGCACAATCTGAATTAGTGGTTGGGCCTTATATGTTCGATGAGGTTAAGCCTGTTGCTCAATTTGCCGCTAATAATAATATCAACTTTGTATCGCCCATTTACAGCAATAAAGAGGGGTTGGCTGATAAGCAGAATATTATTTCGGTTAGCCAAACCCTTCAAAACCAGTTAGAAATATTTGTGAAGAACTTGAAGGTTGATTCCAGTAAGAACTACCTGGTGATTTATGACTCAACCGTCTGGTACTCGCCCAGTTTGAAGCATTTCGATTCGCTTCTAACCCAAAACTTTACAAGCAATGGTATAACTTTCTCCCGGTACTACCATAAAACTGCTGCTTACAAATCGGTTGATGTTCAGGAAAGGTTGCTGAAGATGCTAAAACGCGATACCGTAAACGTTGTGATTGTGCCTTCCGACGATGAACCGTTTGTAGCCGAAATACTTGGCAGTTTATATGCTGTAAAATCGTACTATAACCTCAACACTGAGGTATATGGCCCTTCGCGTTGGCGTAAGTTTAAAAACCTTCCGCCCGATTACCTTTTTGCATTGAATACTCATGTATTCTCGCCATTCTTTGTCGACTACTCTCAAAGTGATGTGAAAACTTTTGTTGAGAAATACAGGGTGGAATTCCGGTCGGAGCCAACACAGTTCTCTTTTTTAGGTTACGATGTGGCCTTTTACTTTATTAATGCACTCAAAGAGTTTGGTCCTGGTTTCACTCCCTGTCTCTCAGATTACAGGTTAAGAACGCTTCAAACTAACTTCAAGCTCAATACGAGTAAAGAGGGGTTTACGCTTAATTCAAATCAGTTCATAGTAAGGTATGCCCCCGATTTTACAATCACATGCAGCTGCTATTAATGGATTTACATTAAAATTTTATCATGAATTATCGGTTTAATTCCGGAAATACCCGCCTGGTTAATTTTGAGGGTTGGCTCTCTATATTAATCAACACTTTGCTTTTTGTACTAAAGTACTGGGCTGGAGTGGTTACAGGATCGTTAGCGCTTATTGCCGATGCCTGGCATACCCTTTCCGATTCAATCAGTTCAATTGTTTTGCTGCTTGGCATAAAATATTCGCAAAAGCCTGCCGATAAGGATCATCCTTTTGGGCATGGACGTTCGGAGCTAGTGGTTTCTTTGCTTATTGGTGCACTGCTTGCCTTTGTGGCCTTTTACTTTGCCATGGAAGGTGTTGCAAAAATCAGGGATAGGGTGAGTACTAGCTATGGAACTCTGGCAATTGTAGCAACTGTGGTATCAATAGTTGCAAAGGAAGGACTTGCCCAGGCAGCTTTCATAATAGGTAAACGCACAGGCTCAATTTCAGTTACAGCCGATGGTTGGCATCACCGCAGCGATGCCCTTTCATCGGTCATTGTGCTTGTGGGTATTTTTGTAGGCAAGTACTTTTGGTGGATCGACGGAGTTTTGAGTATCATTGTTGCTCTGCTCATTCTTTACTCAGGCATTAAGGTGATTACCGATAGCGCAGTGGTAATTCTTGGCGAGGTACCATCCGATGATCTTGTTCAAAAAGTAATGGAGATTGTCTCGAGGCAGGGCTACGATAGAATGGAGCCCCATCACTTCCATATCCATAACTATGTAATGCATCAAGAGCTTACCTTTCATGTTAGGCTGCCCAATCAAATGACCATAGAACAGGCTCATAGAATTATTTCATTAATTGAAGATGCCATACACTTGGAGCTTGGCATTGATGCCACTATACATATAGAACCTCAAACTACCGATAAGCATTGCAAGCATATCGATTAATCATTTTGGGGATTTAATAGGTGTACGATTATCTACATTATTTCCCTTAAAAGTAACAATATGATACAAAACATGCTGAAAAAATCGTTTGCATAAACTAAAATATTTACATTTGCTTATAATTCTCAATTATTTATTCTTAAAAAATTGTGGAAATGATTGACTTATCGCAGTACGGTATTGATTCCGTTAGGGAGTTGTACTATAATCCATCGTACGATTTACTTTATGAGCACGAAACCGACCCAAATCTTGAGGGTTATGAGCGAGGTATTGTAACCAAACTTGGAGCAGTAAATGTTGACACTGGCATATTTACAGGCCGTTCACCCAAAGATAAGTATGTGGTTCGAGAGCCAAATACCGAAAATGACGTTTGGTGGGCCGAGCCTGGCAAAAAGGGTTCCGATAATAAACCCATATCGCAAGAGGTATGGGAAAAGCTCAAGGATGTAAGCGTTAAGCAGCTTAATGGCAAAAAGCTATACGTGGTTGATGCTTACGCTGGGGCTAATGAGGATACCCGACTGAGCGTTCGCTTTATCATGGAGGTTGCCTGGCAGGCACATTTTGTTAAAAATATGTTTATTCGGCCTTCCGATGAGGAACTCAAAAACTTTAACCCCGACTTTGTTGTGCTTGTTGCATCCAAAACCACCAATCCATACTGGAAGGAGCAAAACCTAAACAGCGAGGTATATGTGGCTTTTCATCTTACTGAGCGAATGGCCCTGATTGGCGGCACATGGTATGGTGGAGAGATGAAAAAGGGTATCTTTTCCGTAATGAACTTTTACCTACCCCTTAAGGGTATTGCATCGATGCATTGCAGCGCCAATGTTGGCAAGTCTGGCGATGTGGCAATTTTCTTTGGGCTGTCAGGCACAGGTAAAACTACCCTTTCGGCTGACCCTAATCGAGCCCTTATAGGCGACGATGAGCATGGCTGGGACGATTCGGGTGTATTTAACTTTGAGGGAGGTTGCTACGCCAAGTGCATTGACCTTGACCCACAAAAAGAACCCGATATCTTTGCAGCCATCCGGCGCGATGCTCTTCTTGAGAACCTCGATGTGGATGCCGAAGGCAATATCGATTTCCATTCAAAACGTAAAACAGAGAATACGCGAGTATCATACCCAATTTACCATATTAAGAATATTGTTAAACCAATTTCGCGTGCTGGACATGCAAAGAATGTAATATTCCTAACCGCCGATGCGTTTGGTGTTTTACCCCCGGTTTCAAAGCTAACTCCTAACCAAACCCAGTACCACTTTTTAAGTGGCTTTACTGCAAAACTGGCAGGAACTGAGAGGGGAGTGCTTGAGCCACAGCCAACCTTTAGTAGCTGTTTTGGGCAGGCCTTTTTGATGTTACACCCTACGGTTTATGCTCGGGAGCTTGTTAAAAAAATGCAGCAACACAACTCTAAGGCTTACCTTGTAAACACCGGCTGGATTGGTGGGGCTTATGGTGTTGGGCGTAGAATTGATTTGCCCTCAACCCGTGCCATTATCAACGCAATTCTGGATGGTAGCCTCGATAACGCTGAGTTCGATGTTCTTCCAATTTTTAACCTTCAAATACCTAAGGCATTGCCTGGTGTCGATTCCAAGCTTTTAAACCCACGTAACCACTGGTCGAATCCTGAGGATTGGGATGCAGCAGCCCGGAGTCTTGCCCAAAAATTTATCGAAAACTTTAAGACCTTTACTGATAACGAGTGGGGTCAACGATTGGTTGCTGCTGGGCCTATGCTGTAACTGTTCTCCGAGAAAATCAAAACCAAAGATTACTATACAAGAATGGCTACCATTATGGTAGCCATTCTTATTCTTGTTCAATACTACATGCTTTGTAAGAAAGCCTTAACGTTTTTCTCAATCCTATTCAGAATATCCTCGTCGCTGTGAGCCTTTTGGAACCTGTCGCCTGTAATTTTCTCGTACAGCTCAATGTAGCGGTTTGATACCTGCTCAATAAATTCAGGGGTCATTTCGGGTACGGTTTGCCCCTCCTTACCTTGGAAACCATTGGCCATGAGCCATTCACGGACAAATTCCTTTGAGAGTTGACGTTGCTCCTCGCCCTTCTCAAACCGTTCATTGTAACCATCAAGGTAAAAGTACCGCGATGAGTCAGGAGTATGGATTTCATCAATCAGGTATATTTTCCCATCCTTTTTGCCAAACTCATACTTGGTGTCAACCAAAATAAGACCCATTTTCTCAGCAATCTGGGTTCCCCGCTCGAACAATGCTAGTGTATATTTTTCTAGAAGGTTGTAATCGGCTTCGCTTACTAAGCCTTTAGCAATTATCTCTTCACGTGAAATGTCCTCATCGTGCCCCTCTTCGGCTTTGGTGGTGGGAGTGATAATTGGTTTCGGGAATTTTTGATGCTCCTTCATGCTTTCGGGAAGGGGAACGCCGCAAAGTGAGCGCTTGCCTGATTTGTACTCACGCCAAGCATGACCTGTCAGGTAGCCGCGCACCACCATTTCAACCTTGAAGGGTTCGCAATAGTGTCCAACTGTTACCATTGGATCGGGCGAGGCTATTTTCCAGTTAGGAACAATATCGGCAGTTGCGTCAAGAAACTTGTTGGCAATCTGGTTGAGGACTTGACCCTTGAATGGTATCCCTTTGGGAAGGATTACATCAAAGGCCGAGATCCTGTCAGTTACCACCATCACAAGAAACTGGTTGTTGATGTTGTACACATCGCGTACTTTCCCATGGTACACTGAAACCTGTCCGGGGAACTTGAAATCGGTGCGGGTGATTGCTTTCATCTTTTTTGTTTTATTTGGTTTGATTATCATCACTTTTCGCATCGGTTTGAATATCGGTTTTGCCCTTGGCCTCCTCAAATGCGTTTACTATGTATTTTACCAGCTTATGGCGAATGATGTCGCGGGTATCAAAGTATATTATTGCAATATCTTTTATTCCCTCCAGGAGTTTGATTGCTTTAACTAAGCCTGAGTCATCCTTGTTTGGCAGGTCAATTTGTGTAATATCGCCTGTTACAATGAACTTTGCGTTGCTTCCCATACGGGTAAGAAACATTTTCAGTTGGCTGAGAGTGGTGTTTTGGGCTTCGTCAAGTATTACAAAGGCATTGTCGAGCGTACGGCCGCGCATGTAGGCAAGTGGGGCAATCTGAACAGTACCATCTTCCATAAACTCCTGGAGTTTCTTTGGGGGAATCATATCGTGTAGGGCATCGTAAAGGGGTTGCAGGTATGGGTCAAGCTTTTCTTTCATATCGCCAGGTAAAAAGCCCAAGCGTTCCCCAGCTTCAACGGCTGGGCGGGTCAATATTATGCGTTTTACCTCCTTGTTGCGTAGCGCCCTTACCGCAAGGGCAATGGCTGTATATGTTTTCCCTGATCCAGCCGGACCAATGGCAAAAATCAGGTCGTTACTTTCATACATCTCTACCAGCTTGCGCTGATTTACTGTTCGAGCCTTTACGATTTTACCATGGTTGCCGTAAACCAGCACATCGGTTATGTCCTCTTCTGCCTTTTCAATGGATTCAGGGTTGTTTTGCAGGATATCTTTGATATTGGTTTCACTTAAGTACCCATACTTGATGTGAAAGTCAACCATGGCATGAACTTTCTGATCCAAGTCCTCTATAAGTTGCTCATCGCCAACAGCCTTAATAGTATTCCCTCTTCCGATGATTTTTAGCTTTGGGTAGTGCTTGGTTATTAAGTCGAAGCGGGTATTGTTAACCCCATAAAGCACCAAGGGGTCAATCCCTTCAATAATGATAGTTCTCTCGCCTGCTGCCATTAATACCTGTTGGGTTATGTATGCAAAGATAATCTAAAACCAGTCAAATTTTTGTGTTTGTAACCGTAAGATATCAAAAAATACTAACAGCTAAATGGTTAGTAAGTTTAGCAGGCTAAATTCTGAAATTATTAATTTTCTGGTTTACTTTTGTATTGATTTTTGGTCTCTTAAATGGAAGCAACCAATACCCGTTTTGTAACTCTTACCACCGATTGGGGCAACCAGGATTACTACCTTGGGATGCTCTGCGGGAAACTTTATTCCATTTCGCCCAACTTGAAGGTTGTGGAGTTAAGCCATAAAGTACCTACGTATAATTACATGCATGCTGCATTTCTGATAAAGCATTCCTTTAGCCATTTCCCTAAAGGGTCAATTCATATTTGCATGGTGAATAGCGATACCTCGGACAACATGCGCATGCTTTTTTTTGAATACCAGGGCCATTACTTCATTACACCTGATAACGGGACCATATCGTTAATTGCTGATGTTTTGCCCGAAGTGGTCCATGCAATTCCTGTTGATGACACCCGTAGTTTTGGTTCAATGGATTCGGTAATACTGGCTTTGGAGGTACTACTTTCCGAAAATGGCCAAACCGATTTCGCCATTGAAGCATCGGGTATTAAAAGGTTTACGCCTATTCTGCCAATCCCTGAAAACGATGCGATTACTGGAAGCGTTATATATATCGATTCCTACTTTAATGCAATAACCAACATCACTCGCGACGATTTCGAAGCTATTCGGAAGTCCAGAAAGTACTCCATATATGTTCATCGGTTCTCGCATGGAATAAGCAAGCTAAGTAATTCATACAAGGATGTAGAAAAGGGCGATTTGCTTGCGCTTTTCAACTCCTTGGGTTTGCTTGAGATAGCTGTCCGCGAAGGTTTTGCCGCTCAAATGTACAACCTCTCAGTTGGCTCAAATATAATGGTTCGTTTTTACGACGATAAAATTTTACGGTGATGAATGATAGCGATAGAAAACAACGTGCAAGCGAAGCTTTTCAAAGATTAATCGGAATCATGGACGACTTGCGCGCCAAATGTCCCTGGGATAGGGAACAAACATTTGAATCAATCCGCCCATTAACCATTGAGGAAACCTATGAACTTTCCGAGGGAATTCTGGGAAAGGATTACAATCTAATCCGCAAGGAACTTGGCGATTTGCTGCTGCATATTGTTTTCTACTCGAAAATTGCAGAGGAGGATAACCGGTTTGATATTGTTGATGTTATAAACTCGCTGTGCGACAAGCTTATATATCGTCATCCTCATATTTACGGCAATGTTAAGGTTAACGATGCGAGTCAGGTTGTTGAGAACTGGGAGCAGCTTAAAATTAAGGAGAAGGATGGCAATAAAACTGTTCTTTCAGGGGTTCCAACGGCTTTACCTGCACTCATAAAGGCCAATCGAATTCAGGAAAAAGTACGGGCCGTTGGGTTCGATTGGGATGAACGTTCCCAGGTTTGGGATAAGGTTCAGGAAGAACTCAATGAGCTTAGGCATGAGGTTGAGGTAACCAATTCCACCGATGACATTGAGAAAGAATTTGGCGATTTACTTTTCTCCGTGGTGAATGCCGCTAGGCTTTATGGGGTTGACCCCGAAACCGCGCTGGAACGAACAAACCGAAAGTTTATGAAAAGATTCACCTACCTGGAACAACAAACCATCCAGATGGGACGCTCACTTAAGGATATGACCCTTGATGAGATGAACGAGATTTGGGAAGAGGCTAAAAGGTTCGATTAACATTTAAAGTAAATGTTCCTATACCTTGTTCGAAAATTGTTTTACACGTTTCTGGTGATTTTTGGCGTTGCCAGTCTGGTTTTCATTCTTTTTAACCTTATTCCTGGCGATCCCGCTCGCATGGTTCTTGGCCAACGAACCGATTCGCTATCCGTAAAGGCAGCACGTACCGATTTAGGCCTCGACCTACCGGTTTGGAAGCAGTACTTGAAGTATTTAAACGACATTTCGCCACTATCGGTGCATAATCCAAGTAATGGTAAAAGTTCCATTTACCTCGATACACTTATTTATGGGAAACCCTTAGTGCTTGGGAAAATGGCATCGAATAGGGTATTGGTAGCAAAACAGCCATACCTTCGTCGTTCATACCAAAGTCGTCAACCTGTTTCCACAGTTGTTATGTCAACTCTGCCCAACACATTCTATCTTGCACTGGTGGCAATACTCTTTGCAACAATTGTTGGAATTGCAATGGGGATAACTGCCGCAATTTACAAGGATAGCGTTTGGGATAGGTTGCTGCTTGTTAACTCTGCGCTAGGTATGGCTTTGCCATCATTCTTTGCTGCCATACTCATAGGTTGGCTTTTTGCCATAGTGCTTGGCAAGTATACAGGACTTAACCTTACCGGTAATCTTTGGGAAGTTGATGATTTAGGGGAAGGGATTCATCTTAAATGGCAAAACATCATTTTGCCTGCATTAACTCTTGGCTTACGTCCACTTGGCATAATCACCCAGCTAATGCGAAGCTCATTGCTGGAAACATTAAGCCAGGACTATATCAGAACAGCTAAAGCAAAGGGATTGCCTTATAGGAAGGTGATCTTTAAACATGCTCTCCGTAATTCCCTGAACCCTGTTGTAACATCCATTTCGGGTTGGTTTGCCTCAATGATGGCTGGTGTTGTATTTGTTGAGTATATCTTTAGCTGGAAAGGACTTGGTTATGTTATGGTAAACGCGCTTAATAGTTACGATGTGCCCCTTGTTATTGGCTGCGTTCTTACGGTTGCTGTAATTTTTAGCATAGTAAACCTGTTGGTCGATATACTATATGGTATTCTTGACCCGAGGGTCAGAATCGGCTGATGTATCGGAATTTTGTTGTAAATTTGATAGCAAAAGGTTAATTAATGCTTGAATGATTATACTTAATTTAAATCGATTGCGATGAGAAGAAAAATTGTTGCTGGGAACTGGAAGATGAATACATTGCCTTCCGAAGGTTTGGCTCTTGCCAAGGATGTTATAGCAAAATCAGCTGAGGTTTCAAGCGGTGTTGAGTTGGTAGTAATCCCACCATTCACTCACCTGAACGAGGTAACAAAACTAGCCAGCGGAACCCGTGTTGCAGTGGGAGCCCAGAATTGTGCACGCTGGCAATCGGGTGCTTACACCGGCGAGGTGTCAGCTGCCATGCTTGGCGCTATGGGAGTTGAGTATGTAATTATCGGACATTCCGAGAGGCGCGAATACTTTGGTGAAACCAATTCCCAGCTTTACGATAAGATTCAGCAAGCCCTTTCAAGCAATCTGATGCCCATTTTTTGCTGTGGCGAAAAACTGGATGAACGCGAAGCCAATCAACATTTTCAGGTTGTTAAGCAACAGGTTGAGGAATCGCTATTTGCGCTCGATGAGCAAAGCATTAAGCAGGTTGTTATTGCTTACGAACCCGTTTGGGCAATTGGCACTGGTAGAACTGCCACTACCGAACAGGCACAGGAAATGCATGCCTACATCCGTAATCTGATTGCTGGCAAGTATGGCTCTCAAATTGCTGACTCTATTAGCATCCTTTACGGAGGTAGCTGTAAACCGTCCAATGCCGCTGAAATTTTTGCTAAACCCGATGTTGATGGCGGATTAATTGGTGGCGCCTCATTGGTTGCAGCTGACTTTATTGCTATTGCAAAATCGTTCTAGGATGGGTTACACCGAACTCAAAATAAGGATCAAACCATACACAGCCGAAACAGCTGAAATTCTCATTGCCCAACTTGCCGAGTTGGGCTTTGAGAGTTTCATGGAAAATGAACCCGAACTACTGGCGTACATTAATACTGCAACTCTAAAAAAATTACCTGCCAATTTTATTGGACTTATTGAGTTGCCTGAGGGTGTTAGAATTGATTATGAGCTGAACAGTATTGCCGACAAGAATTGGAACGAGGTGTGGGAGTCGAATTTTGAGCCAATCATTGTCGATAACAGATGTTTGGTAAAGGCATCGTTCCATACCGATACCCCAAAAACCGATTACGAGATATTAATCGACCCAAAGATGTCGTTTGGAACGGGTCACCATCAAACCACACACATGATGATTGAGGCGCTTCTCAACCATCAGGTTGAGGGGCTTACCGTTCTCGACATGGGTTGTGGAACCGGTGTGCTTGCCATTCTTGCCGAAATGCGCGGTGCGCAAAACGTTGTGGCTATCGATAACGATGAATGGGCTTACCGCAACACGCTGGAAAACATTGACAATAATGGCTGCAAACGCATCACGGCCTATTTAGGCGATGCAGAGCTGCTTAAAGGAAGATCATTCGATTTGATTCTTGCCAATATCAACCTTAATATCCTTTTAGCCGATATGGCTGCATACGTTAACAGCCTTAAAAGTGGTGGAAGTATTTTCATGAGTGGCATTTTAAGGGATGATGTTGAAACGCTCAGGAATGCTGCCGAAAGGTTAGGCCTATCGTTTAGTGAGGTTAATTATAGGGATAATTGGGCTATGGTTGCTTTCCGTAAGTAGTTTCTATTATGTATCGGCTTTCATATGGCTAAATCTTATGTGTATAGAAGAATATTGATAATTGCGCTGCTGCTTACCGCATTTAGCCTTCTGTATGCTGTGTTCAATAGCCAGGATAAGAAGTTTTCCGGCCAGGTACCCCTTTTCCCTGCGGAACTTAATTCGCTTGTAAGCGATAAAGTGAAGGAGCAGGAAGAGGTTTTTTTAAAGGGATTCCCGGCATTTTGGCTTTCCGATACTATCGAAATATCAAAAAAAGAGGCAATTATTGGTACGGCCAATCAGATTCTCGAGGTTTTGCCCGACGATAAGTCTTATATACTAAGCTATGTAAAACTCATAGCAGATTTTTACCGCAACCAGTATGCAAAAAATCAGTTCGAAACATGGTTCAGTTACTTAAACAAGGCATTGGCTGATGGATTTATTAAATCCGATAATCTCCGAACATTGATTCGTTTTTCTGGTTCTCTTATCGATAGTTCATTTATTTCCATAAATACTTCCCACACATGGAAGGTTTTACCAGCAAATTCGTATACCCTCACCTTAAAAAATAACGATTTGCTGGTTAACTTCCAGAATATCAACCTGATTTGCAGGAACAATCGCACCGATAGTATTTTTATAAGAGGAACATCGGGTAATCTGGATATAATTAAGCAGTCGTGGGAGGGGAAAAACGGTAAGGTTACATGGATTCGTTCAAAATTCGACGAATCAAAAATTTTTGTGGCACTCAATAGGTACAGAATTGAGCTAAGGCAAAGTGAATATACAGCCGATTCTGTATTGCTAAATTATCCTGAGTACTTCAAAAAACCTATTCTTGGCAGAATTGTGGATAAGGTTACGCCAATATACCAGTCGGGAATAGTTGATTACCCTGAGTTTAACCCCTACCAGAAATGGTTTGAGGTTAAGAATATCTTTAAGGATGTTGACTATTCAGGAAATTTCAGTATTACAGGTTCCAAGTTAGTTGGAATTGGCCCCGATGGTGGTTTGGCCAAGGTAACAGTTCACCGAAAGGGAAAACCCTTTATGGTGGCCGAGGGGCGAATGGTTTTAATTGAGCAGTCGCGCTTAAGCTCGGATAAAGCCAAGGTTGTTTTTTACATTGATAAAGACTCAATATACCATAACGGTTTATCGTTTGCATACCATAATCCTACAAGAACTGTAATGGTAAACCCTACCGATAGGTTAACCACTCAAAGTCCTTTCTACAGTTCATACCACAAAATCAACCTTTGGTCAAACCAGCTAACATGGAGTATTGAAAAGGATGAAATTACCTTTGGTAGCAGCTTAGGCGCTTCAATATCAAAGGCTGAGTTTGAGTCGGAGAACTTTTTCAATCAAGACCTGTTCGATAGCATGATGGATGCCAGTGAGTTCCATCCTGTGCTTACCGTTTGGAACTATACTCGTAGGATTAAAAGTAACACTTTTTTAGCATCCGATTTGGCTGTACATGTGCGCAGAGCGCCTGAGGAAGTTAAAATAGCCATGATGCGCTTAGCCAAGTTAGGGTATGTGCTTTACAATTTTGAAACCGACGAGGTTACCATCACCGATAAGTTAAAGTATAATGTAATGGCCCGTTTTGGCCGAACCGATTTTGATGTCATCAGGTTTCAATCCACTACTCCCGGTACACAGCCCAATGCTCGCCTCGATTTAAATAACTTAAATCTTGCCATTGAGGGGGTAAACTATATTTCTGTGAGCGATTCGCAAAACGTATTTATTTCCCCATACAAGAAAAGTATTACCTTCCAGAAAAACAGGAATTTTGAGTTTGGAGGTAGCGTTAGGGCTGGTTTATTTACCTTTTACGGTAAAGCATTCAGGTTTGACTATTCGCAGTTTAAGGTTGAGTTGAATAAAGTTGATTCGCTGATTATTGATTACCAAACCGATTACCGCGATAACTACGGTCGAAGGATATTGCAGGGGGTAGCCAATGCACTTCACATAATCTCAGGCGATATACTTATTGATAAACCCTACAATAAGTCGGGTAGGGAGTACAACCCGCAGTACCCCATATTCAACTGTACCAGCAAGTCTTACGTTTACTACGATGCATCTTACATATACGGGGGCGTTTATAAACGCGACTCCTTTTACTTTGAAATTCAGCCTTTTGTTTACCAAAACATGGACAACTTTGAAAAGGCTGACATGAATTTCAAGGGAATTCTGTACTCCGGTAATATTCTCGCCCCCATTGAGGAAACGCTCCGTATTCGTCCCGATAACTCCCTTGGTTTTATCACTACTACTCCTTCCGAGGGCATGGCTGTCTATAAAGGTAAGGGGTGGGTTTTTAATAAAATCGACCTGAGCAATCAGGGGCTTTTTGTTGATGGTAGTATCGATTATATTACATCAACTACACAGTCCGATAGAATGATGCTTTTCCCCGATTCAATGGTTACTGTATCTACGGGCTTTCATATTGCAAAAAGGGAGACTGGCATTGAGTTTCCAAATGTTAAAGGCAATAAACATAGCATCAAATGGCTCCCTAAGGCTGATAGGATGTTTATATCCAAAGGTGAAAAACCCTTTGTGCTTTACGATAGCTTGGCAACTTTTAGCGGGGACCTACAGCTTCAGCCCTTGGGCTTGACCGGAGCTGGTTTACTGAATGTGCCCAATGGCAAACTCTCGTCATCGCTATTCGAGTACTCCTCAAATGCGCTAGCCACTAACGAGTCAACACTAACTATTTTTAAAACTAATACCGATAGCGTTGCCCTTGAAACTGCACAGGTCAAGGCGACTATTAACTTTGCAAACATGCTTGGCGAGGTCAGCCGAGTTGGCAAAAGCATTTTTGCTTCGCTCGATGCTTTAAGGTATAGTACTTACCACGACCGTTTTAAATGGGACCTCAAAGGGTATAAGGTTTACTTTGAAACATTAATGGTTCAGGAAGATGTTTTGGCCGGAAAGTTTAGGGTTAGCAACATGGTTGATAGGGACAGCATACCCCGTGGAAATCTGTTTTTCAGTACCAAGCCGGCCGAGGACTCACTATACTTCTTCGCACCAAGGGCAGTTTACAATACCGATAGAATACATTTGGTTGCCGATAGTGTTAAGTATATTATAACTGCCGATGCTACGGTTTTTCCAAAAAACAAAAAGGTTGAGGTGGATGCTACCAAACGTATGTATAAGTTCACCAATGCCAAGGTTAGGGCTAACAATGCAACGGCGTACCATGTTTTGCATGACGCTGAGATTAAGATTAACGGACGGAAAAGCTACGGTGGTTCGGCATACTACGATTACGTTGATGAACGCGATTCAATACAAACCATCTACTTTCCAAAGGTTTACTCTGATAACAATATGAATACCTATGCCGAGGGTACGATAACTGAGCCCGATAGTTTTAGGTTAAGCCCAAATTTTGCTTACATTGGTAGCGTTAGCCTCAGTGCCCCTGAAAAGTTCCTTTCCTTTAAGGGTGGGGCAAAGCCAATTTACAACTGCCCAGGAACCATTGGTCAGTGGGTTCGATTTGAATCGTCAATCAATCCCAAGCGGGTTTTAATCCCAATTGGCCCTGATCCTCGCAACATGAACCTCCATCGCTTAATTAGCGGAACAGCCATTGCCGAGGATTCTTTAAAATTGTATGGTGGTCTTTTGCGCAGTCGCAAGTTCTGGGAGGATTCATCGCTGGTAACAGCTACAGGATACATGGAGTTCAACAATAAAAACCGCCGTTTTACCATTGCTCCCCTATACAAGTTAGATAACCCCGATTCATCAGGGAATAGCGTTAGCCTCCAAAAGGACTACTGCTGGGCTTTTGGTGAGGGCAACGTGCGATTACCCATAAAGTTAGGCCATGTTACCTCGCAGGTTTACGGTAGCGTAATCCATAAACTGGAGAAAAACGACGTAACCATTGATGCAATCGTCCGTTTGAACTTTCATTTCAACCAAAAAGCCCTTGAGGCTATAGCCGCCCAGCTAAGCGGTTCCATCACTCTCGATAAGGTTGACTTAAGCCGTAAGCTTTACCGTAAAATGCTATACGATTGGCTTGATCCCAAGGAGTTGCCCGAAGCGTTAAGTCAACTTTCCCTTTTTGGTTCATTTACACAGATGCCCAAAAGCCTGGAGAGTACCATTATGCTTTCCGATGTTAAATTGAGGTGGGATCCTCAGAATAAATCGTTTGTTTCAGTTGGGAAAATTGGTGTGGGTACAATTGGTAATATTCAGGTAAACCGTTTTGTGAATGGGTTCATTGAGTACTACAAAGGACGCTTTAACGATAGGTTAATCCTTTACATCCATCTTGGCGACAACGAGTATTACTCGTTTTACTATGCCAATGGGGTAATGTTTGTCAGTGCCACCAATCCTGAATTTTATAATCCCATTGCCTCCCAAAAATCAAGAGAGCGAAAGGTAAAACCTTCAAAAGGAATGATGGGTTATAAGTATATGATTGGATCAAAACGTGAGCTAAACATAGCTCAGCGCCGCTATAAGGAGTTAGCCTTTGGCATTAAGTCCGATATTCCGGTTGAATCCGATGACGAAAACCCAAATAAGGAGAGGAATGAAGATGATTAAATGCCCCTCTTTTTTTCCCAAACCTCTAGTTCAAAAATATTAGAACCATCAATTTTTAGCCTAATTGCTGTTTTTACCTGATGGAAACCGCTGTTACCCGCTGCTCCCGGATTTACGTATAGCATATCCCAATGCTTATCGTACTTTACACGCAGTATATGGCTGTGTCCACACACTAAGATATTTACCCTTTTCTCCTTAAGGATTTCCCTAACTTTTTGATCGTAATGTCCTGGGGTACCCGCTATATGGGTAATCAGTACATTTACGTTTTCTGTTGTAAACAGCTGTGTTTCGGGATAAACCAGTCGGGTTTTGTAGTCGTCAATATTGCCATGAACGGCACGCAAGGGTTTAAACTTAGCCAAATTATCGGCCAACTCAAGCGATCCAATATCACCTGCATGCCAAATCACATCGCATGTTTCAAAAAATTCGGTAAGCCCTTTGTCCCAAAATCCGTGCGTATCCGATAGGATGCCAATTGCTTTCATCTTTTTATTCTGAAATTTGCCAACTCAAAGTTAAAAACTTCGGTCGAAATTGTAAATTTGCATCAATGCTGGTTAAGTATTGCTCCTGAGCTAATATTGTATTTCTAATCAATCTGTTCAACTATAGCAGGAAAAATTGAACTACTGAATGACCAACGAGGTATTGCGCTATGTTTAGCTTGACAAAAAATAATCACGGTATTACAATTTAAACCTTGAATCGCTATTCCCATGCAGATATTTTATGCCCCACAAATTGAAGGCGATGAGTATAGGCTACCTGAGGACGAGTCCAAGCATTGCATTCGGGTGCTACGGATGCAGTTAGGCGATGAGCTTTTCCTTACCGATGGTCGTGGAAATCTGCATAAAGCCCGTATTGCCGATGACAACCCCAAACGCTGTTTAGTTCAAATTGTTTCAACCCAGCATGAGTTCGGTAAAAGGCCTTTTAATCTGCATATTGCCATTGCGCCTACAAAAAACATAGAAAGGTTTGAATGGTTTTTGGAAAAGGCTACCGAGATTGGTGTTGATACCATTACCCCTCTGCTTTGCGATAGGTCGGAGCGTAAAGATATTAAGGTTGATAGGCTGCAAAAGATTTTGATTTCAGCCATGAAGCAATCGGTAAAGGCATACCTGCCAACTATTAATGCAATTCAACCATTTAAAAATTTCATAAAATCAACCCATCAGGCCGATTTTAAAACAATAGCTCATTGTAATAGCTGGGATTTACCTCCTTTTCAGCAGGTTATCCAGAGGGGTGGGAGTGTACTGGTTCTCATTGGCCCCGAAGGCGATTTCACTCCAGCCGAAGTAAACCTTGCGCTAAATAGTGGTTTCAGGGAGGTTAGCCTAAGCACATCGAGGTTACGGACCGAAACGGCTGGCGTTGTAGCCTGCCATACCGCAAACCTGATCAATGGCGTATAACCTTATGCCTCAAGTAAATCGAGCACATTTAGTGCTTTACACATCGCAAACTGAAAAAAAATACGTGTATTTGTAGCTGCACAAGTAAAGGGTGGTAAATTTTCGATTCTGAATGTTAAAACCAACTTAATCGTTAGGAGACAATTTTTACCAAGCTACATTATGTATTTGGTTTAATAGCGATTTTGTGTTTTTAAAGATGTTTTGAAAAAATACAAATCTTAATCGATTACGCTTTGTAAAACGCATAATTCGGATTAAAAAGCTTAGCGCCAGTATTACCAGCCATTAAAGCTTGACCCTTCACAAAGTCTCCACAGCCTCATTTTGGGCATGTTTACTTGGCTCTAACCCTCTTGGTTTTCATCGCTTTGATTTCCCTTCTCCTTTAACCTGGATTTTTTAAGCCTTCCGGCTTTCCTGAGTGCTTGGTCAATAATCCATTCTATTTGCCCATTGGTGCTACGAAATTCGTCTGCTGCCCATTTTTCCAGGGCAGCAAACTTTTCGTGATCGATTCGTAACACAAATGTTTTCTTTTTACTCATGGATGACTACTGGTGAAGTGTTCCGGCATTTACAATTGGCCTTGCCGATTCATCGGAGCATAGCACAACCATCAAGTTGCTAACCATTGCCGCCTTCTTCTCCTCGTCAAGGTCAACAATTTGTTTCTGCGATAGCTGGTCGAGCGCCATTTGAACCATTCCAACAGCACCCTCCACAATTTTGCTTCGGGCAGCCACTACTGCCGTTGCCTGCTGTCGGCGAAGCATTGCCCCCGCAATCTCCGATGCGTAAGCAATATAGTTGATTCTGGCCTCAATCACCTGTATACCTGCTATGGTTAACCTTTCTATTAGCTCGTTTTCGAGCTTATGGTTAACAACTTCGCCGCCTGCTCGTAGGGTAATTTCTTCCTCCTCGTGTTCAAAGTTGTCGTATGGGAACATTCCTGCCAGTTTCCGGAGTGCAGCATCGCTTTGCACCACCACAAAGTGTTCATATTCATCAACCTCAAATGATGCCTTGTAGGTATCCTTTACGCGCCAAACAAGCACCAACCCAATCATTATGGGATTACCAACTTTGTCATTAACCTTAATGGGCTCGCTGTTAAAGTTGCGTGCCCTAAGCGATATTCGCTTTTTTAGGTAGAATGGGTTTGTCCAGAAAAAACCGTTGCGCTTTATGGTGCCCATGTACTTTCCAAAAAGTATCAGCACTGCCGATTCGTTTGGGTTTACCACTATAAACCCTGGCATAATCAGCACTATTGGTAAAAAGCCAATAGCGTACCATGGCGATTCTGTTAAAATCAACAGGCTAATGGTTGCTGCTACCAGAATAAACCAGGCTGCCAGCATCAGGTAGCCCGATTTGGGATGAAATTCTTTTTCCATAGTTGTCATTATTAAAATGATATTAAAATGATATTGTAAATATATTAATCAATTATAGAAAAGTCAACAAAAAAGGCCGATTTTTTTTTCGGCCTTAATCTTTAATTTTTGATAAAAGTTGATAGAATTGTTTTTCGGGTGCTGGCGGTGTTACCTTTTCGAGTTTACTTAGGTAATCAGTAAAATACCTTTCAATTTCTCTTTGCTTATATGTATTATGCCCTGTGGCATCATTACGCGATGCCCCTTTTTTGGATTTACTATCAACTCTTTTGTTTCGCACTGCGTAGAAATTTACCATAGGCAAATTGGTTGATTGGTTTCAATATCAAAACGTATATGTACCGTAAGGTATTGCTTAAAGTTGAAAAAAAATTATTCAGAATAGTTCAGTAGGCACCCTATAAGTCCTCAAACGTTTTGGTTTTATCGACTTGTTCAGGTAATCCCTGCCTATCCAAATCGTACATTCTGAAATTTGGGAATGATAAAGCTTTGATGTTCGATTTGTCAACTGAATTTTTCAATTGGCGAGTCTGGGATTATTCCCAGCGATGTTTCCGTTCCGGGTTAGCCATTCTCACAATTTTGGGGTAGAACTTGGCAAGCACACTTACAAGGTCGGATTGGTAGGCCATTACTGTATCGATATCTTTGTATGCCATTGGCACCTCATCGAGCCCTGCACCTATAAGCTCTACGCCCCATTTCTCTAAGATGTAGTTTAGATCAGCCTGGGTAAACGTTTGTAACGCTTTGGATCGGGACATTTTACGGCCAGCTCCATGCGATGCCGATGAAAGCGAAGCCGGATTGCCCTTGCCCTTTATCACAAAGGCAGGATGAACCATTGAGCCTGGAATGATTCCGAGTGAATTAGGGTGGGCGGGTGTAGCGCCTTTCCGGTGAACAATGGCCTTACGTCCATCGGGAAGGCTCTCAATCCATGCAAAGTTATGGTGATTTTCAATCATCCTTAGGGGACTCTCATTCAGCTCACTTGCAACCTTGGCGTGGATTTCATGGTGGTTAGCCGATGCATATTCCCCGGCCAGGTTCATGGCGAGCCAGTATTCCTGTCCTTCCTGGCTATTCAAATCGAGCCAGGCCAAATGACGGGCTTTGCCTGGTAGTTTCACCTTTTCCATGGCAAGCTTTGAGTAGTAAAGGGCTATCTCACTGCCAAACCCCCGCGATCCTGAATGTGATAGCAATGTCAGGTAGCAACCGGGCTCAACTCCAAGCAAAGGGTCGAACTCGGTAATGCGCAACTCGCCCCATTCCACAAAGTGGTTACCGCCACCCGATGTTCCTAACTGGCTGTAAGCCAGATTGCGGAACTGCTTTATAACCTTTGTTGCCGACCACTCCTTTTTGTCAAAAAGCGAAGTGTCGATATGGTTTTTATTCTTACTTCCCACTCCAAAAATGGTAGTTCGGAGCAGGATTTGGCTTAACATCTCACTTTTGGTTCCAAAAATCTGTGGATTAATCGGATAAACGGACATGCACATCCGGCAGGCAATATCAACACCAACGGCGTATGGAATAACAACGTTTCCGGTTGTGGCTAAAACACCACCAATGGGCAAACCGTACCCCTCGTGGGCGTCGGCCATAAGTGAACCCGCAAGAGTAACGGGCAAACTCATGGCGTTTTCCATTTGTTCAATTGCTCCGGGCTCTATACCCTCGGCTCCATAAATTGTGTAGCTAAGTGGCTTACGTAATGTAACCTCACCTTGCAGCTCATTGCTTTTTGAATCAACACTGTTAATATTTTTAGTCTGTAGGTAAAGGGCAAGCGTTTTAAACCGATTGTCGGTATCAATTACTTCAGGTGTTTCAACAGCATTGCTTAGGTATTGTAGTAGTTCACCTTTTGTAACACGCTGGCTACGGAGTATGATATTGGCTTCACGGCAAATAGCAGCAACATCGAAGTTCCCTTTTGTTTTCAGAAAGTGAAGTTCCTTGGGTTTTAGCTTGTTCTTTCCCACGGGTTCGGTGTTTAGGGATTAGTGTTTAGCGCTTTGTTTTACGGGTGGTATAGCAATTACTATCAAGCATCAGCCGTCAGCTAACAACCATAATCCAGTAGGTCAACCTACCAAGCCATTTCAAACTCAAGGTTAAGGTTTTTCTCTTTCACCATTTTCCTCAGATTGATTAACGCGTAACGCATACGTCCTAAAGCTGTGTTGATACTAACATTGGTAATCTCAGCAATTTCTTTAAAGCTAAGGTCGCCGTAAAAGCGCAGCATGACCACCTCGCGCTGTTCTTCGGGCAAAAAGTCGATAAGCGCTCGTACTTCGTACAGCACGCGTTCATACACCAAGCGTTGCTCAACCGTAGCTTCAGCAAAACGCGGTGTGCTAAAAATATCCATCGGGAAATCGTTGTTGGATATTACGCGGTACTGCTTATTTTGCCGGAAATGGTCAATAACCATATTATGCGCTATACGCATTAGCCACGAGCCAAAACGGTTTGTTTCGGAGTACTTACCTTCCTTAACCGATTTAATGGCTTTTATAAAGGTCTCCTGAAGTATATCCTCAGCCAACTGGGGTTTTCGTACCATTAGCAACACATAGGTGTAAACCTTACGTTCATACCTTTTATATAATGCTTCAAGAGCTGAATTATTGCCCGCAATAAAATCCGACAAAAACTCACAGTCGGAACGACTTGTAGTATTCACGGCTACCTCCCTAAATTTGGTTAGCGCGTAGAGTTTCTATCGATAGGCAATTAGTTTTTTAGGGTTAAACTTCAATGCAATAATACAAATAATTGTAGTTTAGTGCAAATTTCTTTTAAACTTATACCAGGTTTAGGTGAAAAAGGTTACACAGACCGGACGGAAAAGTGAAAAGTTAAGGGGTAAAAGATTAATTGTGGCGCATGAGCGGTTAACAGTTAGCGTTTAACGGTTAAGGACTATCATTAGTTCTGCTAACTAAATCATTGTCACCGATTCACATAGGGTTACTTGCAGTATTTCACCGTGCAAATCCCCCAAATCCGTATCATTTGTGTTCCGTATCATATCATGAATGCCGAACAGCCTCGCTACCCATTACCAAGGGGAAATACACCCCGTAACGACAAATTGAGAGCCAGCGTTTTGGGGAATGGCGATATTCCAAATATTTATGGCGATGCACGCTATTTTAATACAAAGGGTGGCGTATCAAGGTTGCATTGCAAAAGGGAAGCATTCCAAAGTGCGATTTTGGGAAATCCAAATAAAAGGGATATGGGTGTTACTTGGCACATCTATTCTACGGCAACAATACTTCAGGTTCTGCCCAAGTTGCCCTACAGATTATAACGAACAGTTGGATTATTTCAACATTCTAAGATATTTATAAGAAATTGTATATCAATTTAATAAACAAAAAGTGTTTCAGTTTTTCATTTTTAACACTCGTTTTGTTAACAAAATATATCGAAAACGGTTGCTTTTTAAAAAAGTGTTACATATATTAGCAGCGGAAATAATATACTTAACTAACTATTATTGTAAACCTAAAACTTGTTCTATGAAAAAACTAAGCGTTTTTCTTGCAAGTTTGCTTCTGGCCGGTATAACCTTGGTTCAGGCGCAAACGGTAAGGATTACCGGAACAGTTACTAGTTCCGAGGATGGAATGCCCATGCCGGGTGTTTCAGTTGTTGTAAAGGGTACAACCATTGGTGCAACCACCGATGTGGATGGTAAGTATGATCTTGCCGTACCCGCTAATGCTCAAACCCTCACCTTCAGCTTTGTGGGGTACGAAACACAGGATATTGCTGTGGCTGGCCGCAGTGTTATCGATGTGGTTATGAAACCCGAATCGAAGCAGATAGAGGAGGTTGTTGTTACAGGATATACGACAAGAACTAAAAATTCTTTAACTGGTTCTACTGTTCAGGTAAAGAGTGAGGCTCTTAAGGATATTCCTGTAATTTCTGTTGATCAGTCACTGCAAGGTAAGGTTGCAGGTATGACAATTTCTGCATCTTCTGGTACTCCTGGTTCAATTCAAGATATTCGAATTCGCGGTGCAGGCTCTTTAAGTGCATCAAATGAACCGTTAGTTGTAATTGATGGGGTACCCGTTATTAACGGTGACTTGTCAGGAGCTGGTTCATATATGAGTACTCTAAGCGCTTTATCTGCGATTAACAACAACGACATTGAGTCAATTTCGGTATTGAAAGATGCTTCTGCCACTTCAGCTTATGGTGCTCGTGGTTCAAACGGTGTTATTGTAATTACTACAAAAAAAGGGAAAGTAGGAAAGACTCAATTTTCAGCAACCGCGTTTTATGGATTCCAGAATAAGGCTGTTGAAGGTCGCAAGGTTCTTACAGGATCACAACGCGAAGAGCTTTTCCTTGAAGCCCTTTATAATACTTATGGTACTGTTTATGGATTTACTGAAGATCAAGCATATAATTGGGCTTTATCATTACCAACTTCATCAACACCTTATGTTAGAGCCCAACTATTAAAAGCATGGATTGACGCCGGAAGACCAGTTAACGATTGGGATGATGCAATGAGAAATAAAAATGCCCCTATGCAAAATATTCAGATTTCAGCTACTGGAGGCGATAACTCATCTTCTTTCTATGCTTCGTTAGGCTACAATAAAACTGAATCTATTACAGTAGGCGCTGATTTTAAAAGGGTTAGCGGAGTGCTAAATTATTCCAAAAAGTTAACGGAGAAGATTAAACTTTCAAGTAACAATAATGTATCTAATGTTTTCCAAAATGGTTTGCTTTTGGAACAGTCGGCTTACTTTGCCAACCCAATGATGTCAAAGTATTTCATGTCGCCTTGGTATGCCCCTAAAAACCCAGATGGAACTCCAAATTTAAATGTTGGAAACCTTTATAACTGGTTATACCTTAAGGATCACGATGTTAAATATAATGATTTCACCAGAGGTATTACCAATAACGAATTGGAATGGGAAATTATTAAAGGGTTAAAATACAAGACAGTTGCATCTCTTGACTTCTCATTTATTAACTATAAAAATTATCAGAATAGAAACTACGGTGATAGTTTTGGTGAGAATGGTACTGTTGAAGAGAGTATGCAACGAATTTTTAATTACGTATTCCAAAACTCTCTTTCCTATAATTATTCTTTTGGTGATCATAATATTCAAGCAATGGCTTTGGTTGAATATCAAAAGAATAAAGATCGTTATGTATATGCTTATGGTGAAAGTTTTGTTACCGATGGTTTAACAAATGTTGCTTCTGCTGGAGCTAATAAAGATGCATCATCATCCTACACCGATTGGATGAATGCTTCATATCTAGGTATGTTAAATTACAACTACCAAGGTAAATATATTGCAGACTTTACTTACAGACGTGAGGGTTCTTCAAGATTTGCCAAGGGTAATAGGTTTGGTAACTTCTGGTCTTTTGGTGCTGCTTGGAATATCAGTAAAGAAGAGTTTCTGTCAAATGTTACTTTCATTGACAACCTTCGTTTAAGAGCTTCTTATGGTATAAGTGGTAACTCAGGCATTAGTCTTAATGCATACCAAGCGTTACTCGCATTTGATGCTGATTATGCAGGAGAGGGTGCTGTTTACCCTTCGGGCTATGGCAACAATTTCCTTACCTGGGAAAAAAATAACAACTATGATTTAGGTATCGATTTTGGATTTTTGAATCGTTTTAGTGGTTCAATTGCTTACTTTAACAAGAAAACCTTTGACCTTTTACAAGATGTACCCTTGTCTCTAACTTCAGGCCATAGTACTGTTACTCGAAATGTTGGTGAAGTTGTCAATAAGGGTATTGAAGCCATCATTAACGTTGACATTGTTAAGTCTAAAGACTTCAACGCTAATGTTTCGTTCAATTTTGCTACACTCGCTAATGAAGTAACAAAACTTGCAAAAGATGGTGAGGGTAACTACATCGTGATTGAAACTGGTACACGAAAGATTGATGTAGGGCATCCAATCTACGAATGGTATCTTAGAAAGTATGCAGGCGTTGATCCAAATACTGGATTGCCTCAATGGTATATCAACGGAAAAGACGATTCAGAAGGAATTACCAATGATTATTATGCAGCAAGACAGGCACTACAAGGAAAGAGTGCAACTCCTACCTATTCAGGAGGTGCTTCTGTTCATATAGATTTTAAAGGAATCTATTTTGATGCCAATTTATACTTTGCTGGAGGTCATCAAGTATTTGAAGATTGGTCATTTTATACATGGCATTCTGGTAGATATTCATTTGACCTCTATCAAGGTGTGGAGGATTTGATGAGGAGATGGCAGAATCCAGGTGATGTTACTGATGTTCCAATGGTTACATTTGATGGTACTGGCTATAATGCTTCGCGTTCTTCTACCCGGTTCCTTTTTGATGGAGATTATGTAAGGTTAAAAGATATAGTTATTGGATATAATCTACCCAAGAACCTATTAACAAAAATTGGTTATCAGGGTACTATATCTATTTTTGCAAGAGGTAATAATCTTTACACATGGGTTAAGGATAAAGACATGAAGTATGACCCCGAAGTTAGAGCTGACGGCTTTACCAGGTTTACTAACCCTCCTGTAAAAACTATGACCTTTGGTATAAATCTTAATTTCTAGTATAAAATGAAGAAGAAAATATTAATACTAACAGTTTTTGCGCTATCATTTTCTATGTTTTCTTGCACTGAAAATGACCTAGAGCCTACTTTAGCGCAAAATAAAGATGTGGAAACAAGCATCAAAACGGTTGAAGATCTCAGGGGTGTTTTAAACGGCATGTACAATCGTATTACTACAACCCCATACTATGGTCGAGACTTTATTGTTTACGGAGAAGTTCGCTCAGATAATTGCTATGCAAATGGTAATTCAGGTCGTATAATCACTCCTGCTTCAATGGATATGGGTAATACGGATGCCTATGCAACTGATACTTGGACTCAAATTTACAGAGTGATAGCTTCTGCCAATATAGTTATATCTAAAAAGAATGCTGGTTTAGATGGTGACGAAGGTCAAATTAATCACTACGTTGGCCAGGCATTAGCTATCAGAGCCTTAGCTCATTTCGATTTGCTTAAACTTTACGGTCAACAACATGTTACAAATGGTAATAATGTTGGTATTCCTTATATCAAGGAATATAAAGGTTCTAATATAGCTCCTGCTCGTAATACTGTTGCTGAGGTAAAACAATTTATTTATGATGACTTAGATGAAGCACTTTCGCTTATGAATGCTTCATACAATGAGGCATCAAAACAATATGTTACCACATATGCTGTTAATGCTATAAAGGCTCGAGTTGCTACCTACTTTGGAGATTGGAACATTTCAAAAACTGCTTGTGAAGCTATTATTTCTTCAGAGCAATTTCAAATTGTACCTCAAGCTGGGTTTGTTGATATGTGGAAACAGGATGCACCCGTAAATTCAATTTTTGAATTAGCGTATAGCAGTGTTGATAATAATAATATTAATGGATTGCAATACATATATAGAGGTGCATCATATGGTGATGTGAGAGTGCTAGATGATTTACTTTCAATCTTTGAACCAACTGATGTAAGGGCATCGGCTAGTATGATTGGATATGACCCCCAAGCACCTGCATATCTTACAAATTTAGGGAAATATCCTGCAAGTGACTATTCTGATGATATTATTCTGTTCAGGTATGAGGAGGTAATTTTAAATTATGCCGAAGCTCTATTTGAATTGGGACAATCTGGTTTGAATGGATTAACTGCTTTAGATTATCTGAATCTAATTCCTGCCCAACGTGGAGCAAGCGCCTATGCCACGATTACTAAAGACAATATTTTAAATGAGCGTAGGCGTGAGTTATGCTTTGAGGGTTTTAGATTTGATGATTTAGCTCGAACAGGCAAGGATATTCCCTTGGTTGATCCATTAAATCAGCGTCATAATGGACCTACATATGGTTCTTATAATTATGCTTTCCCAATTCCTAAATCAGAGTTAAATGCCAACCCTAACATGCAGCAAAACTACGGATATAATTAATAATAAATAGTATTTCTTTCTGAGAGGGTGTCGTGGTTTTTATATGGCACCCTCTTTGCTTTGTACCATTTTTTTGATTGTAATTTTAGGCTTAATGGACATATTTCAGGATGACATAGTGTTTAACTCCAATAAATATCGAACTTTGGAGTAAGTGAAAGTAAGGAAATAAATGTTTTTGTTTTGGAAATGACGAAGAAAAATTTATTAAACAATCGTATCTAAACGTTTAGGATTAACGTTTGCCAACAACTTTTTGGTGGTTTAAGCCCAAAAACGAAAAGATAAGGTATAAATGGGTTGTATGCATTAGGAATGTTCAATGAATAAAGGCAAACAAACGCCAGCATTTATAACCATAATAGTTGATCAAGGTATTCCTGACAGGTTGCTCCCCACCAGAGCTGGTTTCTAGTTGACTGACAAAAGGCTATCAACACAATAGTTTCTTTTTTGAAGAGCCCATATGTTTCCATTAGAATAATTCATCTTAACAACAGCCTGTATTTTGTACATTTCGCCTTTCTTTTTTAGGCTTTAAAATTCATTTCATTAGATTGTTAAATAAATTTAATAGAATGGCTTGTTTTTTTGAATTCTTTAGCATATATTAGCCCTGTTGAAAATTTACTAACCTCTATTGTAAACCTAAAACTTGTTCTATGAAAAAACTAAGCGTTTTTCTTGCAGGTTTGCTGCTTGCTGGCTTAACCATTGTGCAGGCACAAACGGTAAGGATTACCGGAACGGTTACTAGTTCCGAGGATGGAATGCCCATGCCGGGTGTTTCAGTGTTCGTAAAGGGTACAACCATTGGTGCAACCACCAATGCTGATGGTAAGTATGAGCTTGCCGTACCCGCCAATGCTCAAACCCTCACCTTCAGCTTTGTGGGGTTTAAAACCCAGGAGGTTGCCATTGCCGGCCGATCGGTAATCGATGTGGTAATGGAATCCGAAGCTGTTGAGATGCAGGAGGTGGTTGTTACCGCTTTGGGTATTAAAAAGGCTGAAAAGGCCACTGGTTATGCCATTCAAAGTGTAAAAGGTGATGAAATTACCAAAGCACGTGAAACCAATGTGGTTAACTCGCTACAGGGTAAAATTGCTGGTGCAATTATTACTAACACTTCAGGTGGCGTTGGTGCTTCTTCACGTATTGTTCTTCGTGGTGCCAATTCGCTGTCGGGTGACAACCAACCCTTAGTTGTTGTTGACAACGTTATAATAAACAACAGCAACTTTGGTAACACCGGTACTTATGGCGTTAATCGTGGTAGTGGTATCAACGATGTCAACCCTAATGATATAGAAAGCATTTCGGTTCTAAAAGGCCCCAATGCTGCCGCACTTTATGGTTCTCGTGCAGCAAATGGTGTTATTATTATTACAACAAAAGGTGGACAAAAGGCTAAAGGCTTGGGTGTAACAGTAAATAGCACCACAACCTTTGAAACACCTCTTCGTTTACCCGATTTTCAAAATGAGTACGGGCAAGGTTCAAATGGCCAGTTCGAATTTTTTGATGGTAGAGGTGGTGGAATCAATGATGGTACCGATGAGAGCTGGGGACCAAAACTTGACATCGGACTGTTGATTCCCCAGTGGAACTCACCTCTTGATAGTCTTGGAAATAGGGTTCCAACTCCATGGGTTTCTTATCCCGATAATGTTAAAAACTTTTTTGAGCTGGGGCAAACCTATACCAATAACATAGCAATTGATGGTGGTAGTGAAAATGCTTCATTCCGCTTATCGTACACCAATACCACACAAAAGGGTATGATTCCTAATACCGATCAAGAGAAAAATAATTTCTCTCTGAATGCAAGTGTAACCCCCCATAAGCGCTTAACAGTTACTGCAGTAGGAAACTATGTTAACACTTACAGTAACAATATCCCAGCTTATGGTTACGATGCTCAAAACGTAATGCAGCAGTTCTTCTGGTTTGGACGTCAGGTTGATATTAAAGACCTAAAAAATTATACTTACCCTGATGGTTCAAAGCGAAACTGGAACTACAACTATCACAACAACCCATACTTTACACTACATGAAAACCTAAACGGCAATCGTCGCGATCGTTTTTATGGTAACACCAAACTCAGTTTCAAATTTACCGATTGGTTAAGCGCACGCGTAGGTATAGGAGCTGACTACTATACAAACCATGCTACCAGTCGCGCTGCTTGGGGTGATATTGATAATACCTATGGATACTATAATGAAAATAAGACTACTTTCCGGGAGGTTAATACCGATTTCTTGTTCTTAGTTAACAAGAAGGTAACCGATGATCTTGAATTCACTCTGAACTTTGGTGGTAATAGAATGGATCAGTTCTATCAAAATATCTTTGGTTCGGCCGATGAGTTAGCAGTTCCCGGTGTTTATACATTATCAAACGCCAAAGTTCCACAGCGTACAAGCAACTATATGAGCCAAAAACGAATAAACAGCTTGTATTATAGTGGTCAATTCGCTTGGCGCAATGCTCTTTTCTTTGATTTTACTGGTCGCAACGATTGGTCGAGTACTTTACCTAAAGATAACAATTCCTATTTCTATCCATCATTTAGCTTATCGGGTATTTTAACCGATTTATTCCAAATTGAATCGGATGTATTGAGTTTTGCTAAACTACGTGCCAGCTGGGCTCAGGTTGGTGACGACACTTCACCATACCAGTTACAGGAAACCATGGCTTTTGGTGATGGTTGGAACGATCAAACTAAACTCCTCAACATGTATGTTCCAAACACCTTACCTAACCTTGAATTAAAGCCTCAATATACCAATTCAATTGAAATTGGTGGTAATTTTAGGTTCTTCATGAATCGTGTTAACCTTGATGTTACCTACTATAACCAAAAAACTTTTGACCAAATTATTAGCGTACCCGTTTCACCAGCAAGTGGTTACCTCTATAAAAACATAAACGCAGGCCAAATCAATAACAGTGGTATTGAGGTTTCCTTGAACTTAGTGCCTGTTAAATCAACTTCAGGTTTTGAGTGGAATCTAACATTCAACTATGCTAAAAATAATAACGAGGTTGTAGAGCTTGCCCCAGGTGTAGATCGTTATGTATTAGGTTCATATTGGAGCCTCCAAGTTATGGCCATTCCTGGTGAACCCTTCGGATCCCTATATGGTTATGATTTCCTAAGGAATGAAGAGGGTAAGGTTGTTCATATTGACGGTCTGCCTCAACAAGGTGATCTTAAAGTATTAGGTAATTATACTCCCGATTGGATTGGCAGTATAAATAATGAATTCTCCTATAAGAATTTAAACTTCAGTTTCTTGATTGATGCCCGTATGGGTGGCGATATCTATACAATGACCACAACTTGGGGTCGCTATGCTGGTGTTCTTGAAGAAACATTACTTGGTCGTGAAGATGGAATCGTAGGTGATGGGGTTAAGCAAGCTCTCGATGGGTCTTGGGTTCCTAACGATGTTGTTGTTTCTGCCGAAGAGTACAACAAGGCCGCTTTCAACAATAATATTGCTTACTCAAGTATTTTTGATGCAAGTTTTGTTAAGCTGCGTGAGATAAAGTTGGGATACACCTTCCCCAAAATTGGAAACCTCCCATTCCGCGACTTATCTATTTCTGTTGTGGGTAGAAATCTTGCTATCCTTTACACCAAGGTTCCCCATATAGATCCTGAAACTGCTTTTAGTAATACTAATGTTCAGGGCTTAGAGTTCGGTCAGCTTCCTTCTGCTCGAAGCCTTGGATTTAATGTTAGTGTTAAATTTTAATACTTAAAAAATAAATGATTATGAGAAAAATATATATAAGGTTTGGGATCATTGCGGTAGCATTGTTATCCCTTACTGTATCTTGTACTAAAGATTTTGAGGAGATAAACACCAATAAAAACGCTCCTACAACTGAACTTGCTGCCCCAGAAATGCTTCTAACCAACGCCATTGAAAGTATGACCGACCGTGTTCACGATATTTGGTTAGGAGGTGAAATTGGCTCATGTTGGGTACAACACCTGGCTAAGGTGCAATATACCGATGAGGATAGGTATGTTCCCCGTGTTAGCGTAATTAATGCAGTTTGGTCAAGTTTCTATGCTGCTTCAGGAAACGATGTAGCTACCATTATTGAGATTGCCAAGGCTCGTGGTCATAACAATTACCTTGGTGTTGGATACGTTCTCCATGCCTATATCATGTCTGTTGTAACTGACCTTTGGGGTGATGTTCCTTATAGCGAAGCTTTTCAGGCTAAAAACGGAATAATTTCCCCAAAATATGATACTCAACAGGCTATCTATGAAGGGTTAATTGCAAAGCTCGATTCTGCTAATACTCTTCTTGATCCTGATGGACAAGAGATTCAAGGCGATATCCTTTATGGTAACGATATTTTAAAATGGAAGAAATTTGCCAACTCGTTACGTTTGCGCCTACTTTTAAGGATGTCTAAAAAGAATGAAACTTTTGTAACTCAAGAAATGACCAAAATGGTAGTTCAGCAGAATAGCCTTTACCCTATTTTTGAATCTAACGATGACAATGCTGCTCTTAAATATCTGGGCTCTTATCCTAACAATAATCCAATTAATGAGAACCGTAAAACTCGCGACGATCACAGGGTAAGTAAAACCATTATCGATTTTATGTGGACAAACAATCCATATGTAGATTGGAGGGTAATGGTTTATGCTAACCTTTCTGAAGGGGGTGGTGACTATGTAGGGCTTCCAAATGGTTTAACCTCGGCAAAAGCCGCAGCTTACCTCGGCAATGGTTTGAAAATGACATCTAAACTGGGTGATTATTTTACCAAAGCAGATGCTCCAGGTATGCTTATGAGCTATGCTGAACTTAACTTTATACTCTCTGAAGCAGTTCAAAAAGGTTATATAGTTGGAGGTTCAAAAACTGCTCAGGATTATTATCAAGATGGTGTTGCTGCTTCGTACTACCAGTTTGGTGATGAAATAGTTAGCCTTGGTGAAGAAATTTTCGGCAATACTGGTGTTACTATTGACGATTATATTGCTGATTATTTCACAAATGGTGATGGAGCATGGGATTATGATGGTGACGGCGATCCTTTGCCTGAGATTTACTACCAAAAATGGTTAGCTATGTTTGATCAAGGCTTACAAGCTTGGTTTGAGTGGAGGAGAACTGGCTATCCTGTTTTAACTCCTGCTGAAGATGGCTTAAACGATGGTAAGATTCCTGTTCGTTTGTTTTATCCTTCCGATGAGGGAGCTAGAAATAATGCAAACCTTCAGGAGGCAATTAACCGTCAGGGGCCAGACAATTTAAATACCCCTGTATGGTGGGCTACCAACTAATAATTTATTAATTTTAAAAACATTTGAATATGAAAACATATAAATTGTTTATCTACTTGCTTCTTGGTGCGATGACATTTGGTGCTAGTTCGTGTATAGAACCAGATGATCTCATTACTGCCAATGCAACTGCAGGTGGCAAAATAGAAGCACCCTCAGTTGTGCCTTGGAAGGGTGTGCCTGTAACCATTAATTTCAAGGTGTATAAAGGTACTCCTGTTCAAAAGGTAAATGTGTATAAGAGTTTTACCCACAATGCCGATACAGCTACCTCAGATGAGGTATTCCTCACTTCAATTGATATTAACGAGGAAAATGCACAGGATTTTGTTGAAAAGAGCTTTACTGTAACTTGGGAACAGCTGGTTGAAAACATTCCTACTTTACCTAAAGGATATGTTGTTCCAACCGATCCTGATAATGCTGAGATTGGTGACTATTTTACACTTTCTTTGAAAGCGCTCAGGAACGATGGGCGTGAGGTGATTGGTGCCCAAACGCTAATTTCCATTGCAAATTTCTTTGCTGGTGATTATACCGCTCATCTCATTTACAGGCACCCCGCATATGGTACTTACCCTGATAATATTTACGTTGAGGAGGATAATGATAAAACCCTGTTAGCAGTGAATAGCAAAACCTGTGTGACAAGTTTTGCTACTTGGGGACCAGCTGAAAAGATATATATAACCATTGACCCTGATAATAACTATGCGATATCGATATCGGTTGAGAATTGGAGTTATGATGTACAGCTAGGTGATCCCTATGATCCAACTAAGGTATCCAACTATGATCCCGAAACCGGGAAATTAGAGTTATACTATAGCTATATGGGTTCTGGTGGATATAGAGTATTCTGGGAAACATTCACCTTAAAGGAATAGTTCTTAAGTTTTTAGTTAAGCCGCCCCAACTGGGGCGGCTTTTTTTTATGGCTACTATCCTCACAAAAAAAATTGACTCATATTCTTATTTATCATAAATTTGGTTTGTGAATTAATTAACTAAACCTAAACCAAACTATTAACTTGTATTTTATGAGGAAACTGTGTGCCTTTCTCACAGCTTTTTTGTTTATAGGTTCTTTGAATATCTTAGCCCAACAAACTGTGAGAATTACGGGAACAGTAACTTCGGTCGATGGTGCATGGCCTTTGCAGGGAGTTACTGTGGTTGTTGTTGGTAGCACTACTGGTACGGTTACCAACATGGAAGGGCGATATGAGATTAGTGTTCCTGCCATTGCTAAAAAGCTTCGCTTTAGCTACATTGGTTACAAAACAGTGGAGGTTGAAATAGCCAACCGTACTGTAATCGATGTGGAAATGGAGGAGGAAGCCATTGAAGTGAAGGAGGTTACGGTTACAGCGTTGGGTATCATGCGGGCTGAAAAGGCAACGGGGTATGCCATTCAGAGTGTAAAAGGCGAAGAGTTAGCTCGCACTCCTGAACTGAATATAGTGAATTCATTGCAGGGACGAATTTCCGGCGCAATCATTACCAACACATCTGGTGCAGTTGGGGCTTCAACGCGTATCGTGCTTCGTGGGGTTAACTCGCTAAGTACCGATAACCAACCCCTTTTCGTGGTTGACGGGGTAGTGCTCAACAATTCAAACTTTGGTGGCACTTACACCGAAGGGGTAAACCGCGGAAGCGGTATTGCTGACATCAATCCAAACGATATTGAGAGTGTTACCGTCCTTAAAGGGCCCAATGCTGCAGCGCTTTATGGATCGCGAGCTGCCAATGGGGTTATCATTATTAAAACCCGTTCAGCCGATACCGATAAACGCTTTGGCGTTAGCTTTAACTCAACCACAACATTCGAAAGGCCTTTGCGTTTACCCGATTTTCAGAATGTTTATGGGCAAGGAACAAACGGCCAATTTGAATTTTACGATGGTAAAGGTGGTGGCATCAACGACCATGTGGATGAGAGTTGGGGGCCAAAACTCGATATTGGGCTGATGATCCCGCAATGGAACTCGCCTGTTGTTGGCGGTGTTCGTCAACCCACACCCTGGGTGTCGCACCCTGATAATGTGAAAAACTTTTTTGAGCTTGGGAAAACTTTTTCCAACAACATTGCCATTGAGAGCGCTGCCGACAACTATGCAGTTCGCTTTTCCTACACTAACTCCATGCAAACGGGCATGATTCCTAATACTGACCAGGAAAAGAATAGTGTTAACCTGAATGCTACAGCATCGCCTTATAAATTTCTGGCATTTACTGCAAATGCAACGTACATTAATACATATAGTAAAAACCTTCCTGCATACGGTTATAGCGGGCAGAATGTTATGCAGCAGTTCATGTGGTTTGGCCGACAGGTTGATGTGGCCGATTTGAAACAGTACACGTATCCCGATGGTAGCAAGCGTAACTGGAACTACAGCTATCACAATAATCCTTACTTTACCCTTTATGAGAACCTTAATGGTCTTGATAGGGACAGGCTGTTGGGTCAAGCAACATCAACCATAAAGTTTACTGACTGGTTAAGCCTAAAGACAGGTATAGGAGTTGATTACTACACAAACTATAACAATGCGCGTTCCGCTTATGGCGATATTGAAAGTCCCTATGGTTTTCTGAGCGAGTCAAAGCGCACGTTCCGTGAGGTTAATACCGACTTTATGTTCATGATCAATAAGTCGTTTACTGAAAAACTTGCTTTCTCGTTCAACTTTGGGGGCAACCGGATGGAACAGTTCACCCAATCGCTGAGCGCCTACATTACTGAACTTAGCGTACCCGATGTTTACACCTTTGAGAATGCCAGGGTACCCGTTGTTACCATGAACTACATTACCAAAAAGCGAATTAACAGCTTATACTTTAACGGTCAGTTTATTTGGAAAAATGCATTATTCTTTGATTTTACCGGGCGCAACGAATGGTCGAGCACGTTACCAGCGGGTAACAATTCATACTTTTACCCCTCGGTTAACGTATCGGCCGTTCTTACCGATTTGTTCAATATACAATCCAGAAAATTTAGCTTTGCTAAGCTGCGTGCCGGTTGGGCACAGGTTGGCGCCGATACTGATCCCTACCAGTTGCAACCCGTGTATAGATTCGACGATGGTTGGAATTCCGGTACCAAGCTGGCACAAATTTACATTCCAAACGACTTGCCTAATCCAAATCTTAAACCGCAGCGAACCAACTCATTTGAAATAGGGGCTGACATACGATTCTTTATGAACCGACTAGCTTTTGACTTAACCTACTATTCCCAAAGTACCTATGATCAGATTATCCGTATGCCCATAAGCGCAACAACCGGTTATACATCTACCATAGTAAACGCTGGTCAGATTGACAACAGGGGGGTTGAACTGTCGGTAAATGGAATACCCGTAAAAACCCGATCGGGTTTTGAGTGGAACATTGGCATAAACTTTTCCAGGAATGTAAACAGGGTTAGGAAGTTAGCTGAAGGGCTCGACCAGTATGTGCTGGGTGGCTACTGGAGCCTTGATGTGCTGGCTATACCTGGTGAACCCTTTGGAGTTCTTTATGGGTATGACTTTATGAGGAACGAAGAAGGGAAAGTAATTCACATTGAAGGATTACCCTTACAGGGTGATATTAAGAAGTTAGGAAACTACACACCCGATTGGGTTGCTGGGGTAACTAACTCAATTAGGTTTAAAAACCTTATCCTTAGTGCCCTTATTGATGCCCGTTGGGGTGGTGAGATATACTCTATGACCAACACTTGGGGCCGATATGCTGGGGTTTTGAAGGAAACTCTCAAGGGGCGCGAGGGAGGAATTGTGGGTGTTGGAGTAATGTCCGATGGACAGGGTAGATGGACCGAGAATGATGTGGTTGTTTCGGCTGAGGAGTACAACAAAGCTGCCTATAATAACAATATAGCCTACTCCAGCATTTTTGACGCAAGTTTTATTAAGCTTAGGGAGGTTCAAATTGGCTATACCATTCCTAAAATAGGTAAAAGCTCAATACGGAATGTTTCCATTTCTTTAGTAGGACGTAATTTGGCTATACTTTACGCTAGGGTACCTCATATTGACCCCGAAACCGCATTTAGCAACTCCAATGTTCAGGGGTTAGAGTTTGGTCAACATCCTACAGCGCGCAGTTTAGGGGTAAATTTAAGCTTTAAGTTCTAGTTTGTTAAAAATATGAAGTATGAAACTATATAGATTATTGATGGTAAGCTTAGTTGTATTTGGGGTAGTTTCCTTGCAGTCGTGCACAAAAAGTTTTGATGAAATAAACAATAACCCCAATGCAATTGATATAAACAAGGATTATCCCGATAAGCTATTGGCTAATGCTATTGAGGATGTTGCCGATATTGTTTTTGATGTTTGGCTGGGGCATGAGATTGGCTCATGCTGGGTACAACACATGGCCAAAGTACAGTACACCGATGAGGATAGGTATGTACCACGCAACGATGTTATCAACTCGGTTTGGACTAACCTCTATTCAGGGCCCGCAATTGAAGCCCAGCGCATTTACGAAATGGGGCAACGTTTAGGGAATAGGAACTACCAGGCAGTAGCCCTTGTGCTTAAATGCTATGTCTTTTCGGTACTTACCGATTTGTATGGCGATATACCCTACTCGGAGGCATTAAAGGTTGATAGTACCTATACCCCTAAGTACGATACGCAGGAATCAATCTATATTGCATTGAATGAAAAGCTAAAAGAAGCAAACGACTTATTCCAGGTTGGTGGTCCAATAGTAGAGGGCGATATTCTATACGGAGGCGATATTACCAAATGGAAACGATTTGCCAACTCGCTGCGTTTACGTTTGCTTATGCGAATGTCCAACAGGCCTGAAGCTGATTTACAAAACTTCATTAGAAATGAAATAGATGGTATTATATCCGATCCCACAACCTATCCAATTATCAGCAATAACTCACAGAATGCTGCATTAATCTACATGGGTTCATACCCCAATAACCATCCGCTTAACGAGACCTATAAAACCCGCGATGATCATAGGGTTAGCAAAACGCTAATTGATGCCATGTACAATACCAATAACCACGATCATCCCGACTGGCGAATAGTAGTTTACGCTGAAACACCCCAAGCGGGTGGTTTCTGGATAGGGTTACCCAATGGATTGACATCGGCAAAGGCTGCCGCTTACCTGGGTAATGGCATTAAACGAACCTCAAAGCTGGGTGAATACTTCCGTAAAGCCAATGCTCCCGGTATGTTTATGAGCCGCGCAGAGGTTTGCTTCCTTCTGGCTGAAGCCAAGTATCGTGGTTTGCTAACGTTTGGAACAGAAACAGCACAGGATTACTATGAATTGGGAATTCAAGAGTCGTACAGGCAGTTTGCAAACGAGATTGTCGAAAACGTTCCATACTACTACGATTTAGGAGGGGTTTCCAGAAATATTGACGATTATATCAATGATTTTCTTGCCAACAATGGCAAATGGGAAGCAGGGAAAGAACTTGAAAAGATTTATACCCAGAAATGGGTTGCCATGTTCGACCAGGGCTTGCAGGCGTGGTTTGAATGGCGAAGAACGGGTTATCCCCAGCTAACACCTGCCGAGGATGGCTTAAATGGAGGGATGATACCCCAGCGATTACGTTACCCCTCCGACGAGTATTCCCGTAACGGATCAAACCTGGCTGCTGCAGTTGCTCGACAGGGTGCCGATAACCTTAATACTCGGGTTTGGTGGGATGTTGCCGATAACAATTAGTTGAACACCATTAATTGATTAGAGTATGAGATTATATGAAACAAAAGTCATAAAGGGAACATTGCTCCTGGCAATTTTTGCCATGCTTTTTAGTTCCTGCCTGAAGGATGATGATTTAATGACTGCCGATGCAAAAACTGGTGGTTTGGTTGAGTCGGCATCGTTGGTGCAACTGGTACCAAAGAAATCAAATAGTGTTGATGTCGAACTTAAGGTTTATTTGGGACCAGCCATACAAGAGGTTAAGGTTTACAAGCAGTTTTACCACATCGCAACCGACGAAGCCTCTAATGTTGAACTACTCGGCAGCTTTAGTGTAAGTGGCCAGAACTTGAACGACACATTGTTGCTTAGCCAGACCTTTACGTGGGAACAGCTGAAACAGGGATTAACCCTTGATAGCTATACTCTACCCGATGACCCTTTAAACGCCGATATTGGAGACTATTTCATGCTTAAGTATGTTTCCGTAATGGACGATGGCAGGGAGGTTACCAGCAATTCACAAACCGAGGTATTGGTAGCTAATAGTTTTTCGGGGTATTACTTGTCCAGTATTACCTATATACACCCTAATTTTCCAACTAGAGAGTATCAACTAATAAAGGAACTGATTACTGAGAGTGGTAATACCTGTTCAACAAATTTTGCAGTATGGGGAAGCTATGGCGAGACAATATACCTTACCATTAATCCTGACAACAGCATTACCTTCAATGTTTTTGGGTTCGATTATATTGTAGAAGAGGGTGATCCAAATAATCCCTTGGTTTACTCCCATTACGATCCGGTAACTGATTTTATCTACCTTAACTATCATTACCTGGCCCCTGGTGGGTATAGAGTATTTTATGAGGTTTTGGAACCCATTACCAAAAAATAAACCCAAATTCGTCAATTGAATTTTTCAATTGACGAATCGACTAACAAAATCTAATCATTCCGAGATCTCGGAATGAAAGATTTTGATAAGTCGGGATTGCCTCGATAAGTCAATAGAAACAAGTTGTTTTAATGTTTTATTGTGTTTCTATTGACTAATCTCAGAAAAAAAACGAGGGAGTTTTCTCCCTCGTTTTTTTATCGCTGAATTTTCTTACTTTGATGCGTATAGCTCAATTATTTTGAGCATTACCTCGGTTGCTTTAACCATACTTTCTACGGCTACGTATTCATGCTTTCCATGAAAGTTTTCGCCGCCTGCAAATAGGTTGGGGCAGGGGAGTCCCATATAGGAAAGGCGGGCGCCATCAGTTCCCCCTCTAATGGGTTTAACCTTTGGCTTAACGCCAACTGCTTCCATGGCTTCAATGGCAGTTGAAACAACATGGTAAACCGGCTCAACCTTTTCGCGCATGTTGTAGTACTGGTCCTTTAGCTCCAAAGTAACAGTACCTTCGCCGTACTTGGTATTTAAATATTCTGCTATGCGCTGCATATAAACCTTTCGGGCTTCAAACTTTTTACGATCGTGGTCGCGGATAATGTATTGAAAAGTTGCCTTTTCAACTGATCCATCCATTTTGATTAAGTGGTAGAACCCCTCGTAACCTTGAGTGTGTTCAGGGCGTTCATGTGCAGGTAGCAGGCCATTGAATTCCTGGGCTATAAGTATTGCATTTAACATCTTATCCTTTGCATATCCAGGATGGATGTTACGTCCCTGGATTGATATCTTGGCGCTTGCGGCATTAAAGTTCTCAAATTCTAGCTCACCTATTGCGCCACCGTCGAGCGTATAAGCAAAATCGGCACCAAAGCGCTTTACGTCAAAATGGTCAACTCCGCGACCAACCTCCTCATCAACTGTAAAACCGATACGAATTTTGCCATGTTCAAAGCTGGGGCTTTTGATGAGGTACTCAACTGCTGTCATAATTTCGGCTACTCCGGCCTTATCATCAGCGCCAAGTAGCGTAGTGCCATCGGTTACAATCAGGGTTTGCCCAACATAATTCTTAAGTTCAGGGAATTCCTTAGGCGAAAGTGCAATTCCTAACTCCTTGTTCAGAATAATTTCGGATCCATCGTAATTCTCAACGAAGCGTGGATTAACATCTTTCCCTGGCATATCGGGCGAAGTATCAACATGGGCAAGAAAACCCAAAACCGGAACCTTTTTTGAGGTGTTTGCGGGTATTGTTGCCATCACATAACCATACTGGTCAATTTCTACTTCCTGAGCCCCCAATTCCTTGAGTTCCTGTACTAATAAATTGCTCAAAACCAGCTGTTTCTCAGTGCTCGGAAACCTTTCGGTTACAGTGTCGTCGCTTTGGGTATCTATCTTTACATACCTAATAAAGCGGTCGATAAGAAATTGTTTGTTTATCATGGCGGATTATTTAGTTTGTAGTGTTTAGTGTTTAGTTTTTAGTGTTTAGTATTAGTGTGGTCTTCATGTTTTTTCTTAAGATAATAGTTGATAAATCCGTTAAGCAGTTTTTTGCATTTCTCAATGTCATCCGTTATTTGTTCAAGAGCTGTAGCATCAATATAACCTTGATCAAAAGCTATATATATTTGCGTTTCCAATTCAAATAACGATCCCCTTGCAATGTAAAGGAATTGGGTTGTCTCCTTTAAATGATTGCGGCCAATGCCTTCCGCGATATTTGAAGGAATTGAAATGGCACTTTTTCTTATTTGTTGTGTCAATCCAAAAATTTCATCTTTAGGGAAATCTTTTGAAATTGTATAAATAGAATTTGCAAGCTGTTTGCTAGCTATCCAAACATCTAATTGTTTATAATCAATCATACTAATCTCATAAAATTTTGCAATAGTTCCTAAAAACTAAACACCAAAAACTAAACACGATTCTCTATTCTTCAACCTTTGCTCTTAGGCTTTTCCAAATCAGATATCCACATAAAATCAGGAACATCACAAAGCCTAGAATTTCTGCGGAGTGCGATTCAAACCATTCTGGGTTTACATAGTTAATGCCGCCATGGCGGAGTAAGGCGCTAACTACTCCCATTAGGGCCCCACCTGCAATAAAGCCCGATGCAATTAGTGTTCCCCTCTCTTTCCTGGCTCTGTTCAATGAAGTGTCCTTTGAACGGGTGGATACAATGTGTGCAATAATTCCTCCAACCAGTAATGGCGTGTTAAGGTGTAGGGGAATAAACATACCCAGCGAAAATGCAAGAGCCGGAACGCCAATCATGGTAAGGATAAGCGAAAGGAAGGCCCCTGCAGCGTAAAGTGCCCAAGGTGCAGGCTTTCCGCTCATCATGGGTTCAATTACTGCTGCCATTGCATTAGCTTGTGGGGCAACAAGAGCGTCCTTGCCCGTAAAACCGTATGTTTTATTAAGCAGGATTATTACGCCTCCAACAGTTGCTGCTGAAACAAATGTCCCAAGGAACTTCCAGGTTTGCTGTTTATAGGGCGAGGAGCCAAGCCAGTAACCAATTTTAAGATCGGTGATAAAGCCACCAGCCATTGAGAGTGCTGTACAAACCACTCCTCCAATAATGAGCGCAGCAACCATTCCTGAAGTTCCCGATAATCCGGCCGATGCCATCACCAATGAGGTGATAATCAGAGTCATGAGTGTCATGCCCGATACAGGATTGGTGCCAACAATGGCAATGGCATTGGCAGCAACGGTGGTGAACAGAAAAGCAATAACCATTACAATACCAAGCGCTATAAGAGCATGGGTAATATTATGAACTACTCCAAAGTAGAAGAATACTAAAAGCAGAATGGTAGTGAATAGGATACCTCCAGCAATAATGGACATGGGAAGGTCCCTTCGGGTGCGGAGTTCCTCCTTGGGGATAGCCGAGTGCTTTCCGGTTAGCTCACTAACGGCTAGGCCAAATGCTTTACGAATAATGCCGCTTGAGCGAATAATCCCAATTATTCCCGCCATGGCAATACCGCCAATACCAATTGGGCGAACGTAGTTACTGAAAATCTGCTCGGCGCTCATCTGACCAACGGTTAGTGTAATGTTACTGCCTACTGCCTCAGTTAAACCGGGCGCAAAGTAGTTGATTATGGGTATGATAACAAACCACCCAACAAACGACCCTGCTGCAATTATTGCGGTGTACTTGAGGCCAATAATATAACCAATACCCATAACGGCAGCACCAACATTAAGTTTAAATACCAGCTTTGCTTTCTCGGCAAGAGCCTCGCCAGCAGGTATCACTCGGGTGGTAACCACCTCGCTCCACCAACCAAATGTGGCAATAATGAAATCGTAGATACCCCCAATTAACCCGCTAACCACAAGTAAACGAGCTTGTTTTCCCCCTTTCTCGCCCGATACAAGTACCTCAGTGGTTGCAGTGGCCTCCGGAAAAGGGAATTTACCATGCATGTCGGCCACAAAATATTTACGGAATGGGATGAGGAATAGAATTCCAAGAATTCCCCCAAACAACGATGACAGGAATACCTGATAGAATTCTGCCTCAAGGTTCAGGATGTATAGAGCTGGTAATGTAAAAATAGCACCAGCAACAATTACCCCAGAACTTGCGCCTATGGATTGGATAATTACATTCTCTCCCAGTGCCCCTTTGCGTTTAGCAAGGGTTGATAGCCCTACAGCAATGATTGCAATTGGAATTGCTGCCTCAAATACTTGACCAATTTTTAGCCCGAGATAGGCAGCGGCTGCCGAAAAAACAATAGCCATGATTAGCCCCCAAATAACACTCCAAGCAGTAACCTCAGGTACTGCCTTGCTTGGTGGCATTACTGGTTGATACTCTTCGCCTTCGCGGAGCTCAGTGTAGGCATTTTCCGGAAGGCCTTTGATTTTTTCTACAGGTTCGTGCGACATAGTCTTTATGGTTTAGGTTTGAGATTCAAAATATCCCAAACCTACTAATTTTTAGTAAATGTTTAATCCAATTTCAATGTCGTTTAGTTAACAAAAATATACATACCTGTCATCCTGCGCGCAGCGAAGGATCTCGGACCGACCTAATGAGATGTTTCGCTAATGCTCAACATGACAATACCCTCACTAACAACCATCAACTGTCAACCATCAACCATCAACTAAATAAGTCTCACAGGGTTTCACAGTGTAACAAGGTGTTACACAGAATGGCATTTACGAACAACGATTCACGAACAACGTACGCCGTTCCCAGCCCCGTAGGGGCGTAATATCTGTACCCCAGCCTGTTAGAGCGCGTCTCCAGACGCGTGCATTATCCGCCCTGAAAGGGCAATTCACATTAGCCCTGGGTTTTAACCCAGGGTATTGAGGTGTTCAAATTATTTTGCGATGCACGCAATACATTTTCCAAAGAACAATCCTGAGACGTTGCATCGCAAAAGAAAAATCTATACAAAGAATTATTTAAATGTTCTTTCTTGTCTTGATACAAGAAAGAACCAAAGAAAATCAAGGCTGAAAAGCCCGACCCGATGGGTACCCCGTGGGTGGAACTGCCACGCGATACTATTCGCCACGCCTGCAGCGTGGCTCATATGGTATCGCTTTCTAAACCCACCGCCACGTTCCACCCCCGACCCATTCTCGGGTCAGGCTTTTATGCCTCAGCTTGCTTCTTCCGTTCCATTCCCTCTCAGGAAAAGAGGCTGGGGTGAGGTTGTTTTCCACATCCAACCCAGATGACCCCTCTAAATCTCCCCTGAGAGGGGAGACTTTAGCCCTGCAACATGGTTTCCTAATTGCTTTTCCCCTCTCCTGTCAGGAGAGGGGCGGGGGTGAGGTCAATTTCACGTACAACGAGCAACGAACAACGAGTTACTAGCAACGCTTCCAGCCCCGTAGGGGCGTAATATCTGTAACCCCACCTGTTAGTGCTCGTCTCCCGACGCGTGCATCATTCTCCCTGAAAGGGCAAATCACATTAGCCCTGGGTTTTAACCCGGGGTATTGAGGTGTTCAAATTATTTTGCGATGCACGCAATACATTTTCCAAAGAACAATCCTGAAGCGTTGCATCGCAACGGAAAGGCATGGCGAAGAGCGGTTACTAAAAAACAAAAAGGGTTAAAGGCAAAGAGATGCTTCGGCTAGCTCAGCATGACAAGGGAGCAGAAAGGAAGATAGGGTTTTTGTCATCCCAAGCAAAGTCGAGGGACCTCTTCAAAGGATTGAAGAGAAAAGAGCAATGAGATGCTTCGGCGAAGTCTATCCCGATAAATCGGGACTCAGCACGGCAGCGTAATGTTTCGCTTGCGCGCAACATGAAATACAACCTTAACTAAACAACATTGATTAAGCCATTTGTAAATGTAATTTAACCTAACGCTTGGATTAAACTAACATGGATTAGTTATATTTGCTTAGAATTTAATTAATAATGAAGACTAAAAGTGAATAAGTACAAAACCATAGCCCTAGTAGCACACGATAACCGCAAACGCGACCTTGTGGAATGGGTTGAGTGGAACTGGGCAAAATTACTAAAGCACAAGCTCATTTGCACAGGCACAACCGGCCGTCTTGTTGAGGAGGCCCTAACCAAGATGAATAACGATGCCGGGAATCATCTGCAGCTTACTCGCCTTAAATCGGGTCCACTTGGTGGCGACCAGCAACTAGGCGCTTTAATAGCGGAAGGGAAGATTGACATCCTAATCTTTTTCTGGGATCCCATGCAGGCTCAGCCTCACGATGTGGATGTTAAGGCTTTGCTTCGCATTGCCACGGTTTACAACATTCCCACAGCCACCAACCGTTCAACAGCCGACTTCCTAATAAGTTCGCCACTTATTGAACAGGAGTACGCCCCAAAACTAAAGGATTACAGCCAGTACATAAACAGAGACGTTTACTAAAAATATTGAGCCATGGAACGTAACGAGTACCGCGAAAATGTAAAAAAAGCCATTGACGAAATTTTCGACCAAATTGAAGCATTGAGGGCTAAAGCCGACAATGCCTCCGATAAGGTACGGCAGGAATACAATGAAAAAGTCAAGGAGCTTGAAATGCTTCGTAATCAAATGGAAAGCAAACTCGATGAACTTGCCCAGGCAGCCGATAGCAAGTGGGACGAGGTGAAAGATACTGTAAATTCCAGCCTTGAATCGTTCAAGGAGGGTTTCAAGAAGTTAGGGTCGCTTTTCGATTAACCAAAACTACGCTTACAAATGAATGCATTTAAACTTTCCCTAATTGTAGGGATTGTACTACTACTAATTGCTTGGATTATTGTTCTTACCGATGTCCTTCGTAGCAGATTCCCTGAACGGAATATGTGGATAATTTACTTAATCATTACTCCTCCCCTAGCTGTGTTAGTATATCCCATAGTTCGGGAAAAACTTTTAAGAAATGCAAAAAAATAGTATGAGTTGAAATTACTCATTTTCAAGCTTAAACCTTATCCGTACAGTTCCATCGGAGTAATCGGCCGAGATAATTTTGAATCTCCCTATTTCCTTGGTGTTAGCCACGTGTGGACCAATGCAGGCACATGCATCGTAGTTTCCTACCCTAATAACCCTGATTGATTCCGGGGCATCAGCGGGTAATTTGCTTAAATCAAGGAAAGTTGACGCATTGCTTTTATCGGTAAACTCCTCGGTTACATTTAGGTTTTGTGAAATAACTTCATTCACCCTACTCTCAATTGTTTTTAGTTCCTCATCAGTCAGGGCTCTTGGGATGCGATAGTCGCACTTGGACTTTTTTTTCTCCACATGGCTACTGAACGCCCTACCACAATTGAAAAGCCTCACCATTGTTTGGTTGAGAATATGTTCGGCGGTATGCATCCGGGGATCGTAGTTCTTTTCGCTCATTACAGTGTAAATTTTTCTGTAAAAATAGTAAAAAGGAGAAGCAATATTAGCAGAAACAAATAGGCTGTTAAATGTTGACAGGAAAAAGCACCCATCAGGCCAAAAACAATTACTTTTGCCGGGTAAAACTTGTCAAATGTTCGATTTATCCAAAAAACGCTGGCAGTGGACTGCCATGCTTTTCATGGCTTTTGTTTGGGGAGCCTCGTTCATCCTGATGAAGCGCGGTCTCGATGCGCTAAGCTACGTTCAGGTGGCTGCGCTCCGAATATTTGTTAGCTTTTTGATACTTCTACCTATTTCAATAAAAAACCTAAAGCTTTTAAACCACCAGAATTTTTGGCCGCTACTAGGATGCGGATTACTGGGTAACTTTTTCCCAGCATTCCTTTTTACACTTTCGGAAACCCAGATCTCCAGCTCGCTAGCAGGCATTCTCAACGGGCTTACCCCTTTCTTTACGGTAATTGCGGGTTTGTTGTTATTCAAACATAGGCCCAATGCTTTCCAAAGTATAGGCGTTCTAATCGGATTTGTTGGGGCATCAATTCTAATAACCAACGGAAATTTTTCGTCGTTTGGCCATGTAAACCTTTATGCACTGCTAGTTGTGCTGGCCACTATGATGTATGGCATTAATTCCAATATTATTCGGTTTAAACTATCGGGGTTAACCGGAGTGCAAATTACATCGCTAATCTTTTTCCTGATTGGCATTCCGGCCGGTATTATACTTATATCAACAGATATTGGGGCTGCCATGCAGCACCCGGCATTTGCAACGAGCATTCTGGCTACCATTGTGCTAGCAACATTTGGCTCAGTAATTACTCTATTTGTGTTTAATAACCTTATTCACCACACCAGTGCAATTTTTGCTTCATCGGTAACCTACATTATTCCTTTCTTTGCACTACTATGGGGCATTCTTGATGGCGACCATATTGGAGCACTACAGATTGTCTCGTTGGTAATAATCCTGATTGGGGTTTACCTCTCAAGCTTACGCCGCAAGCCAAAATTGCTTTAAAATCAGGTCATTTTAATAAAATTAAATCAATTTTATCCAAAAAGGGTTGACTTTACCCTTATTTGTCCATACCTTTATTTTAAAGTCAAAAACCTTGTTTGACATGACAAAGGACAAAAAGGATAAAAAAAAGAAAAAGGCCGATAAACCAAAAGAAACAAAAAAAGCCAAAAAGCATCACCTGCCTGATTTAGGAAACGACCATTACGAAGCGGTAGAGGCGCATGTTGATAGGATGGATAAAAAGACCTATGAGCATGAAATTGAAAAACTCCATGTGGAACTGGTAAAACTCCTTGAATGGATAAAGCACCAAAAATTGAAGGTTGTTTTACTGTTCGAGGGGCGCGACGCTGCCGGAAAGGGCGGTGTAATTAAAACCATAGCCGAACGGCTAAACCCTCGTTTTTGCCGAATTGTTGCTCTAGGTGTGCCTACCGAAAAAGAGAAAACCCAATGGTATTTCCAGCGATATGTAGCCCATCTACCCGCTGCTGGCGAGATGGTTCTGTTTGACCGAAGCTGGTATAACCGGGCTGGCGTTGAAAAGGTCATGGGATTTTGTTCTGAGGAGGAGTACACTGAGTTTCTACGCTCATGCCCTGAGTTTGAACGCATGCTGGTTCGTTCGGGTATAATACTCATTAAATACTGGTTCTCCGTTAGCGACAAGGAACAGGAACGTCGCTTTCAGGAGCGTATCGACGATCCAACCAAGCGATGGAAACTCAGCCCCATGGATATTGAATCGCGTAACCGCTGGGTGGAATACTCCAAGGCAAAGGATGTTATGTTCGCCCATACCGATATAAAGCAAGCTCCCTGGTGGGTAGTTCGAGCCGACGATAAAAGGCGTGCCCGCCTTAACTGTATCCATCACCTGCTAAGCCTCATACCTTACGAAGATCTTACCCCACCACCGGTTAAGCTCCAACCCCGAAGGATTGACGAGAGCTATGTTCGTCCACCTATCACCGACCAGAACTTTGTTCCCGAAATTTATTAATTGCAAATAGGGCTGCTCGCACGGGCAGCCCAAAATGTTTAAAATCGCCAATTGAAAAAAAATCAATTGATAAATCGCGGTTAAAGGTTGTCAAAGCCCGGTATACTATCAATCTTGATTGGACGACCATTTTTTAGCCCAACGCCAATTACCTTAGCCTTAACGGCTAATTTCCCCTCGGGCATTTTAATCACTTCCTGATCAAAGATCATTCGTAAATGGCCCTCCTTGTGGGTGGTTAACCGGACAACAAATATATCGCCACTGGTTAGCGAGTACTTGTAGTCAATTTCAATACGTGACACCACAAGGTCAATGCCCTCATTGTGCAACCTGGCAAAATCGATTCCCTTGCTCAACAAGTACTTGTGACGGGTATGTTCAAGGTAGTTCAGGTAGCGAGCATTGTTAACAATACCCTGCAAGTCGCATTCGTAATCACGAACCTCAAACTCTAACTCAAAAACTTCCATAATTTTTACGTTTTACTTCCAGTTCCTTAACTTATAGCCGCTCACAGAGTAGTAAAGAATTATAAAGTACGATGGTATCAGAATAATGTAGGCCATTTGGGGCGAAATAGAATCGGATAGTCGGCCCCAAAGCAAGGGCAGAATGGCACCACCCGCAATGGCCATGATAAGCACCGCCGAACCCGTTTTAATAAATTTGCCTAAATCGTGAATGGCCAAAGGCCAGATGGCAGGCCAAACCAATGCATTTGCTAAACCAAGCAGTGCAAGTGCAAGAATTGAGTAAGTTGGCGATGCCAAAACTACGACAATACTTAGAGCGATACCCAGCAAAGCAGATGCAATGAGAGCCGTGCGCTGCGAAATGAGTTTTGGTATCAGTAATATTCCAGCCAGGTACCCAACTATCATGGCAATAAGGGTATATGTTGTAAAAACCTTTGCGGTTTCAATTTTAAAACCTTGCGATATTCCATAGCGAATTATGGTATCGCCTGCTATTACCTCAACACCAACATAGAAAAACAGGGCAATAGCACCAAGTATTAGTTGCGGGAACTGGAAAATACTTGATTTATTAGTGAAATCAGTAACAGAATCTACGGAATCATCCTCTGTTTCCACGTCGGGCAGCGGGGCATAACGTACGGCAATTCCCAGGAAAACAAGTATTGATGTCATTACCAGGTACGGCCCAATCACTCTGTGCGCTAGGCCATCGAGAGCCGCAGCGCGGGCAATACTGTCCATCCCCTCAAGTGATTTCACAAAGGCATCGCCATCGTTAAGGATGTAGTAGGCCAGTATAAGCGGAGCAATGGCTCCAGCTAGCTTATTACAAATCCCCATTATACTTATACGCCTTGCAGCACTCTCGCGGGGTCCAATTATAGTGATATACGGATTTGCAGCTGTTTGCAGCACAGCCAACCCTGCTCCCATAATAAACAGGCCACTCAGAAACATCCAGTATGCTCTGCTCAACGCTGCGGGAACAAACACGAGGGTTCCTATAGCCATCACCAGTAAACCAACTGTCATGCCCCTATGGAAACCTGTCTTTTTCAACACCCACGATGCCGGCAAAGCCATTACGGTATAGGAGATATAAAAGGCAAAAGCTACCAGGGTAGCCTCAAAATCGCTAAGCTCACACGAAATTTTAAAATACGGAATAAGGATGCCGTTTAACCAGGTTACAAAACCAAAAATGAAGAATAACGCTCCAATAATGAGCATAGGCAGAAAATTGCCTTTACTTTTTTGAGAGTTCATTGCAGTTGTTTTAGGTTAAGGTACCCCAAAAATAGAAAATATTGATGAGCGAAGAGGCCAAATCAAAATAAAAAAGGGAACTTAAACCTTTACAGTAATAATATCGTCCCAGCGAGTGGTGTACATGGGCGATATACGTTCCTGGCGTAATTTCCATTTACGCCCAGCCCCCTGGGCGGCTACTTTAACCGTATGTCTTCCATACTTATCGTTTAGTTTATCCACAACCACCATTAGCTTACTGTGTTTTTCCCGGTCAATGCTATCGAAGAGCGAGGTTTGAATATGCTGGTTGGTTGAAATACCCGTTACAATTACTCCTGCCTTCTTGTACCGGAATCCCGGCTTGTATATACTTTTCAATCCAATAAGGGCGTAGTGTATCAGCTCCATGGTGCTGCTCGTGGGCACAGGCAGGGTTATGGTTTTACTTGCCGAGTACTGGGGTAAATCGTCGCGGAAATAGTTGGTGTGTGCAAAAACCATTACCACTTGCGCAACCGACTGCTGCTTACGCAATTTTTGGGCGCAACTCGCCGCAAACGATGCCACCGCCTCACTCAGGTATCCAAGGTCAGTTTGCATCTCGCCAAAGGAACGGGTTGTTGCAATTGCCTTTTTGGGTGGAGCAGCATGCTCCAAATCAATACAGGGTATTCCCAGTAACTCCTTTTGGGTTCGGAGTCCAACCACTGACATGTGCTGCCTTACCCAACCTGCGGGCATTCGGGTAAAATCGTATGCTGTATTTACACCATAGCGGGACAGAAACTTACTGTACTGCCGGCCTATTCCCCAAACCTCACCAATCTCGAACCCTTTTAGCGCGTCAACACGCTGCTGGTCGTTGGCAATCATATAAACTCCCTGGTGCTGTGGCTGCTTTTTTGCGATATGGTTAGCAACCTTTGCTAACGTTTTGGTAGGGGCTAAGCCCAAGCTTATGGGAATACCGGTATTCCGCATGGTGGTTTTCCGAATATGTCGGGCATAATCCATTAAATCAACATAGCTGAAACCGTGCAGCCCAAGAAAAGCCTCATCAATGGAATATATTTCGATATCGGGGGTAAAGCTGGCAAGGGTATTCATCACCCTTTGGCTCATATCGCCATAAAGCGTATAGTTTGATGAGAAGACAGCAACATTGGCCTTCTCAATCAGTTCCTTAATCTTGAAGGCTGGCTCACCCATTTTGATACCAAGAGCTTTTGCCTCGTTGCTGCGGGCAATTACACAACCATCGTTGTTCGACAGAACAACAACAGGCCTCCCAATGAGCGAAGGGTCAAAAACACGCTCGCACGAAGCGTAAAAGTTATTGCAATCGGCAAGAGCGTACATGGCTAAAACTTATGGATGACGTAGGTTACAATCCCCCATACCACAAAGTCGTTTTCCTCAGTAACCTTTATGGGTTTATATGCCGGATTTGCCGGCATAAGGTAGATTCCATCCTTTTTAATCCGAATGGTTTTAAGCGTAAACTCACCATCGATATAGCAAACTGCTTTACGCCCATCGGTGGGTGGTAACGATTTGTCGATAACCAGAATATCGCCATCGTTAATCCCCTCATCAACCATTGAATCGCCACGGACTCGACCATAAAAGGTTGAACTTGGATTCTTGACAAGTTCCTTGTTTAAATCAAAGGCTAAATCGATATAGTCCTGCGCTGGCGACGGAAAACCAGCCTTTATTCCTTCGGCCAAAGGAAGTGAAAGGTCGGATGTTGTGTCGGCAGTAAAGAAATCTATCTTAGGTGTAGCTTTTATCAGCCTCATGCTTGTTTAGGGGAGTTAATCTGTTTAACTACACTAATAACAAATGCAATACGCGAATGGTTTTTAGTTGTTTTAGGAACAAGAACAAAGAGTGCAGCAAGATACCCTGCAACCAATCCTTTTAGTACTCCTGCAGTAAAAGGATCGGCGCTAGGAAACATTACCACGCCAAAGGCAAATAGTGCAAAAAGTATCAGCAAAACAAAGCTTACAGTTTGCCTTCGGGCTAACCGCTTGTGGTAATCGAGCCTTGAATCAATGTAAATACTATCAGCGCCCTCAATAAGTTTTGTTCGTTCATCGGCCGACAATCCCTTTTCGTTATCAACCAATATCTTAATTGCTGAACTGCTGTCCATAACATTCAGATTTTTTACAAATTTACTACATTAAACCATAAACTTAGCAGGAATGCTAAAAAGAAAAAAGGCCCTCAGGACTTTTCCCTTGATTGTTAAGCAAATCTACCTATATGCGGGATTAACATTCGGATTTGAGGGGTAGTACAGGTTTACCTTGTAGTTAAAGGATATGAAATTATTCTCGCCAATGGGAACATCAATGCGTAAATCCCTGTACTTTTTCAGATCGGGCTTTTTAAAGTAAACCAACCCACGGACTGACTCGTTTTTGGATAGGGTTGTTTTGCGGAGCGAGTTATTGATCCATGCATCTGTTGATGCGTAAATCAGATCGCTTCGGATATTATTCATCTCCTGGGAGAAATCGGCAAAGTTAAGGGTTGTCCCTGCCGCTGCAGCAGCCACCTCGGTTCGGTTAACTGCACGCTGTTTGGTACCCTTGGCATCGGCTGAGGCTGTTGCAACCATTACCGGTAATGCCAATGCAGCTACTGCAATTGAAGCAGTAGCAAGGTTTTTCTGATTAGCCTCAATCTGCGATTGCGCCAATTCATTTTTAAGAATTTCTAGTTCGGGATCAGCGGCATAGATTGGGAATGTGCTGTACACAATCTGGTTGATTACCGGATCCCACTTCCCACTATCGGTAAACATCACCATTTTTTCGGGGCAAACCAGAAAATCCTCATCGGTAGCGTTAATCACCTCTATATCGAACACCATGTAGGCATCTGTAGTACCATGGTAAGCGCAATGAACCACAAAGCTATCCTTAAAGTAACTGGTAAATTCTTTCCCGCTTTCCCAGGTTGTATTTGATTCCTTAGATTTTAACCTGATAACTGGGTTTGGAGTTGCACAAGAAGCCAATAAACTTACTACAAGGATGTAACTGGCTAACTTTTTAAAAGGTTTCATCCGTATAAAATATTTATATTATTAATTACTAACTCGTTACTCTCTTGCTTTTAACAAACTTTATCGAGCGGATGGAACACCCATAGTTTGACTTCGTCGAGCTCGCAAAAAACGCTCGGTTGTTCATCTGTATTTGTGCAAGCTGCCTTACATGGGTGTTTCATAGATTTTAGGTAGTTGGTTTAACGTAAGCCGTCAAATAACATGCCATGAACCTAAAAAAATCAAACATTCTCATACATTAATTTGATGTTGAAAAACACCTATGGAACAATTGAAATGGAAGATCACCCCAGTTGGGTTAAAAACGAGATTCCTCGCTGTGTTCGGGATGACGGTATGCTTTATTCGTGAATCGTTGCTCGTTGCTCGTATAACTATTGTCATGTTGAGCGTTAGCGAAACATCTCTTTAGGGCCGATTAGAGATCCTTCGCTGCGCTCAGGATGACAAAAGAAGTTATTTGTGTAAGTTGCACGTTGTTCGTTGTACGTGAAATTGACCTCACCCCCGCCCCTCTCCTGTCAGGAGAGGGGAGAAGCAATTAGGAAACCTTATTGCAGGACTAAAGTCTCCCCTCTCAGGGGAGATTTAGAGGGGTCATCTAGGTTGAATGTGGAAAAAAACCTCACCCCAACCATTTTCCATAAGGGGGGAATGGAGCGGAAGAAGCAAGCAGAGGCATAAAAGCCTGACCCGGCAATGGGTCGGGGGTGGAACGTGGCGGTGGGCTTAGTAAGCGATACCACATGAGTCAGGCATAAAAGCCTGACCCGGCAATGGGTCGGGGGTGGAACGTGGCGGTGGGCTTAGTAAGCGATACCACATGAGTCACGCCACAGGCGTGGCGAATAGTATCGCGTAGCAGTTCCACCCACGGGGTACCCATCGGGTCGGGCTTTTCAGCCTTGATTTTCTTTGGTTCTTTCTTGTATCAAGACAAGAAAGAACGCGAAAATCGCTCTTTGCCATGCTTTTCCGTTGCGATGCAACGCTTCCCCCTTGCTCTTTGGCTTATGCATGGCCTGCATCGCCATATGAGGGGGAGCTGCCCTAGAGTTACAAATATTTAGCCCCTACGGGGCTAGAAACGGAGTTCGTTGCTCGTGAAACTATTGTCATGTTGAGCGGTAGCGAAACATCTCATTGACGCCAATATGAGTTCCTTTGCTAAAACTCTGGCTGACAATTTGCGGTTGTTCTCATTTAAAAACTACATTGCATGTTAATTGTATGTTAATACTTACCTCTAAAAAAATTTGTGGGGTAAGGAAAGATGCTATAACTTTGCACAAACCTAAAAGGATGTTCTACTTGCTGCTCTGCATATTATCATCTACAGTAGTTTTAATCACCTTTAAGTTACTCAACCGCTTTTCAGTCAACAACTTTAGCGCAATCATCATTAACTATTTGGCAGCCAGCGTAGCTGGTTTTTTTTTGGCCAAAGGTGAACTATCGGGGTTTTATCAGCTAGGCATACTACCCATACTACTGATGGTGGCTATGGGTGTCCTTTTCATAACCATGTTCCATTTCCTGGGTAAGAGTACGCAAACAGCCGGTGTTGCCATAACATCGGTAGCAGCTAAGATGTCGGTAATAATCCCCATACTGGTATCGGTACTGATTGACCCAAACGATAAGTTAAATGCAGTACGATTAGCAGGCATTACACTTGCCTTAATTGCAGTTCTCTTACTTGTAATACCAAGAAAAACAGAAAAATTTAAACCGGTTAAAACATATCTTCCACTAATAATCTTTTTGGGTATTGGAATGGTAGATGCATCGGTTAAGGTTGCACAGCAATACTTTGTAACCAACGAGCTAAATCCCTTGTTCAATGCGATTGTATTTGCCATGGCTGGCATTACAGGCTCACTACTGCTACCTTTTAATACCCATGCAGCCAAAGATTTTCATAAATTCAAAACATGGCTACTAGGAACATTGCTGGGGTTGGCAAATTTTGGATCGATGTTTTTTATGGTTGCTGCGCTGAACCATGTTGGAAGCAAAGGAACTCCCCTGGAGGGATCGGTTCTTTTCGGCATAAACAATTTGGGGGTAGTTCTGGCAGGAACGCTGGTTGGGCTGCTACTATTTGGTGAAAGGCCAAGCAAAACAAATCTTTCCGGGATAGCCCTTTCTGTATTGGCAATTGTAATACTTATGCAAAGCTAAATGGTTGAAGTAGCTGACACATACAAAACCATCGATTCGCCTGCCGAGGGAATTTACAAGGAAAAAGGCAGTAAGTTCCTCGCTAAAGCATACCCTGTAAGAACCGAGGAGCAAGTAAAAGCAATAGTTGAGCAGCTTAAGGAAGAATTCTATGATGCCCGACATCACTGCTACGCATATATTTTAGGGCCAAAGGGCGACAAATGGAGGGCTAACGACGACGGCGAACCATCGGGTACTGCCGGCAAGCCCATTCACGGGCAATTGCTCAGCTTTAACCTAACCAACGTTTTAGTGGTGGTAATACGTTACTTTGGGGGAACAAAGCTAGGCGTATCGGGCTTGATAAATGCCTATAAAACGGCAACCCACGATGCCTTAACCAATGCAAAAATTATCACCCGAACCGTTGATGCCATTTACAGTGTAACCTTTGGTTACACCATGATGAACGAGGTGATGCGATTAGCCAAGGACTTAAACCTTCAACTACTAGAGCAGCAATTTGATAATACCTGCATTATCAGGGTAAGGATTCGGCGCTCACTGGAAGGCGAGTTCCTATCCAGATGCTCCAAGATTGAAGGACTTATTGCCGATTTTGAATTTGAGGATTGATGTACTAGCCCCGTTTATCGGGGCTTTTTTTTGAACCATATACTTAAACACAAAATAAAAACTATGAAAAACAGAAGTTTGGTAGCAATCAACGATCTGAGCAGGGATGAGATATTCAGAGTGCTCGACCTTGCCGAGGAGTTTGAGAAAAACCCTATTCAGCGAATCATGGAAGGGAAAGTGGTGGCAACACTTTTCTTTGAACCGTCGACCCGAACCCGCTTGAGCTTTGAAAGCGCTGTAAACAAGTTAGGCGGACGGGTAATTGGCTTTTCGGAGGCATCAACCAGTAGTGTATCCAAAGGCGAAACCCTTAAGGATACTATTCTCACCGTAGCCAACTATTCCGACCTGATAGTGATGCGACACCCCGTGGAGGGTAGCGCACGCTATGCAAGCGAGGTATCGCCGGTTCCCATTGTTAATGCAGGCGATGGTGCCAACCAGCATCCAACCCAAACCCTACTCGACCTTTACTCCATTCGCAAAACGCAGGGCAAACTCGATAACCTGAAGATTGTAATGGTAGGTGACCTTAAGTATGGTCGAACCGTTCACTCCCTGCTGATGGCCATGAGCCAGTTTAACGCCTCGTTTACATTTATTTCGCCCGCCGAACTCCGAATGCCATTGGAGTATAAAATGTATCTCGATGAGTTAGGCTTAAATTATGAGGAGCATACCGATTTGGCCGAAAACATTAAGGATGCCGATATTGTTTACATGACCCGGGTTCAGCGCGAACGCTTCTCCGACCCCATGGAATACGAAAAGGTTAAAAACGCCTACATCCTGAAAAACTATATGCTTGAAGGCACAAAGCCAAACATGCGAGTGCTACATCCGCTGCCCAGGGTAAACGAAATAAATACTGATGTAGATGAATCGCCAATGGCATACTACTTTACTCAGGCTCTAAACGGCGTTTACACCCGTATGGCGATCATGGCTCTTATTTTAGGTCTAAAAAAGTAAAAGAATATCGATATGAAAGACAAGAAACATCTGAGTGTTAGCGCCATTGAGAATGGAACAGTAATTGACCATATACCGGCGCAAAACCTGTTTAAGGTTATCACCATCCTCGGACTCGATAGGATACCAAACCAAATAACCTTTGGAACAAACCTGGAGAGTAAACTACTCGGCAAAAAGGCTATTGTTAAGATTGCCGATAAGTACTTTGAGCGCGATGAGATTAACCGAATAGCCCTTGTTGCGCCTCATGCCAAGCTCAACATCATTAAAAACTATGAGGTAACGGAGAAAATGCTGGTTGAAGTACCCAACGATATAAGTGGCATTGTAAAATGCGTTAACCCAAAGTGTATCACCAACGTTGAAAAGGTTACCCCTAAATTCAAGGTGGTTGACAAGAATAGCGTGTCGTTAAAGTGCCACTACTGCGAAAAAATTACCGACCAGGAACACATGGAGTACCTATAAACAGTAAAGCCCCGGGAACGGGGCTTCGCTGTTTTTAACATTTTCCCGTTACGATATCGAGATCTGACGTACGGGTTTAACCTTAGCTTCTTCCTTCTTTGGGATGATAATGCTTAAGATGCCGTCCTTGTACGAAGCTTTAATCTTATCGGTGTCGGCTGTATCGGGTAAGGTGAACGACCTTTTGAATGAGGAGTAACGGAACTCACGACGCATTACCTTTTCGTCCTTATTCTCCTCCTTAACCTCTTTCTCGCTGGAAATCTCCAGCACGTTGTTGTTCAAGTCAACCTTAAAGTCCTTCTTGTCGAACCCGGGAGCAGCCACCTCAATGGTGTAATCGTCCTTCCCTTCCTTGATGTTTACCGAAGGGATTGTTACACTCTCGCTGTCGTCAAAGAAACGGCTGATAAAATCATCCCCAAAGAACTCATCTACCAGACTTGGTAGAGTGCTTCTGCGACGTAACATTGGCATCATAGTTTTACCCTCCCATTATTTTGGTTAGACATCAATGCTTTCACCTAGCATTTTTCAAACCGTATGCCAACCCTTTATTCGTGCCATTTTTTCACCACACAAGGCAAAAACAAGCCAATTTGTCGCAAAAAATATTATGAATTAGACGTTAACAAGAGCAATATGAACCTGAAACATTCATAACACAAGAACATATTGCAGAACTATTAAAATATACAAATTAACTAAACTACAAGACTAATTGGAACGCACGAACATCAACTAATACTGGCATGTGCTATGTTTGCGTGTTAACACTATTTTTTATAATTTCACTTGCATACTACAAAAAAAATCTATAATTTTGTAACATGCGTCTGGGAAGAGTCGCCAAGCGTCTCAATCATGGGAATCATTCCTTGAAACCAGTCGCTTTTTTTATTTTTGACACTAATGGTATACTTCTGTTACATTGATGAATCAGGAACTCCTGACATTCCAGGAAATACAAGTCATTACGTTTTAGCTGGTTTGTCAATCCCAATATGTTATTGGAAGAGATGTGAAAGGGGGATATCATCATTAAAACAAAAATACGATTTACAAGGCTCTGAAATCCATACAGGGTGGATAATGCGTAAATATATTGAGCAAAGCAGAATTGTAGGATTTGAAACTATGAATTATGCTCAAAGACGACATGAGGTACAAAAATTTAGAAATGCAGAACTTCTCAAACTTCAAAAGAGTCAAAATAAAAGTCACTATAAACAAACTAAAAAGAATTATCATCAAACAGAAGCTTATATTCACTTAACATATTATGAAAGAGTTGCTTTTATCCAAGAATTAGCCGATTTAATTGGTAGTTGGAAATTTGCAAGATTATTTGCCGAATGCATAAATAAAATACACTTTGATCCTATTAGAGCCAAACAAACAGTAGATGAACAAGCATTTGAACAATTAGTTTCACGGTTTGAACAATACATGAAAATTATCAGCAAAAGCAAAAATGATTCAGAACTTTTTGGAACTCTTGTACATGATAATAATGAAACAGTATCCAAAAAGCATACGGCTTTAATGAAAAAATTTCATAATCAAGGTACATTATGGACAAGTATTGAACATATTATTGAAACCCCATTCTTTGTTAATTCAGAACTTACAAGTCTTATCCAAATAGCTGATTTATGCAGCTATTCATTAAGGAGATATTTTGAAAACAATGAAACTGACCTATTAAACAGAATTCAAAGTCGATTTGATAGAAAAAATGGAAAAATAGTTGGCGTACGTCACTTTACTGATACAACTTGTAAATGTATGTTCTGTGCATGTTAGAATTGAAGGTAACAGAAGTGTTTGATGACGACTTTCTACATTATTAATACCCGTTCACCTCAAGCGCTTTTTGGTAGTGCGACTCGGTAAAGTTATACTTTTTATTACTTTTCCTGTTGTAATTTTCCCACTTCTCAATGTTCTCTGGATTGAATTCCCAATAATTTAAGGTATTAAATACTAGAGTATCATCAAAAACTAACAGTATTGAATCTATTCTGCAAGTACTCGAAACGAATGGCGGTGGTGAAGACCCTATGTCACATGTTATTTGTTTTAGGGAATCATTAGGCATTAATGAGAATGATAATTCAGTACTGATACTGCCAAAACAATATACATCAACAGATATTTTATGTTCTGTCAAATTTATAAACCACCAATCGCCACAAACCCACTTATCACAACTGGCATATGAAAAAAACATAATTACCCCTATTGATATTAATAATTTGTAAATTATTTTAATCGGCTTCATAGGTTTAAATATTTTTATAGAAATTAATCAATTCATCAATATCCTCATTAGCAACACCAAAAGGCTTGTTTATTATCATAGGAATTGGTTAAAACCCTGCAATTTCATTGCAGGTACTTTAGTTTCTATAAATTTCATAGATTTA